>JAGGWF010000148.1 GCA_021157685.1 Planctomycetota bacterium
ATGTGGCCCTCCGCCTTGATTGCGGATTCCGCGATGGTGCGTAATTCAGAGGGCAGGAAGGTGAAATTGCTCATGCTTACAGCTCCCCATTGAAGGCACGTTGTTGCAGTGAGGCGAAAAGCGTGTCGAGTTCAGCCAAGTGAGCGCGCAGACGGGCCTTTTGTTGCTCGATGGATTCGACGATGGCGGCGAAGCGGCGTTGGAGGTCAATGGGAGGGACGATGATATGAAAATTTTTTACATCTTTCTGGTTGATGCTCGATTGATTGACTGCGTCTTTTGCTGACGTCAGAATCTGGTTCTTGACATATTGCGACTGTAGAAACTAGACCGGAAAGCACGGTTGCAAAGAGTCAACAGCAACGCTAAATCGCATCATGTTGGACTCATAAACTGTTGGCTCGCTCAATTTTGGAATCAGAGCGCACTTTCCAAGGTATTTTCGACTGTTAACTCGATTAATAACGATGTCATTCTCTACCAACCCATATTTTTCTCGTTCCTTACCAGAAACACGAACTAGCTTAAGTCCTTCGAGGTTTGTAACTTTACCGTCATAGAAGCCGTCAATTCGTAATATCCTTGTTCCTGAGCCATATTCTTTTGAAGGTTTATATAGTCCGTTTTGTGGCCCAACTTTAATCAAAGATCCCAGAGTAGAGGTTTTCCACCCCCTCGGATTGGTCACGGGATCGCCGAACATTTCGAGGAACGTGGCTTGGAGGAGGGTGCCGAGCTCGGCTAAGGACTCGCGGCGCTTGGTCCGCAAGGCGTCCGCCGCATCCAGAATCCCCGCAATCCGCTTCTGCTCGACGAGAGGGGGGAGTGGGATTTTGGCTTCCGTCAAGTTCCCGAGCTTTATGTATTTGATAATCCCATCAATGCTCTGCTCCCTGAGTGTTTCAAGATATGTTTCAAGAAAGTGGTAAACATACCGAAAATGAAGGCCGTCCTTTGACTCGGGGCGCACCTCGACTATGTAAGTCCGCTGATATGCATCAAATTTGCCATCGTAGTATTTAACGTTCAGGTCACCGTTTCCTGCAACAAGTACGCATTTGCAGTCATAGGTGTAACTGTCAATTCGTAACGGCTGTCGTGCACACGTGAAGAACGGATATTGTCCGTCCTCAGAACTGGCATTCGCGTCAAGTTTGCCGGTGCGAATTTTTGTCAGACCGCCTAAATTCATCATGTCCGCGATCATCTCAACATCCCCTCCAGTTCCTTCCGCCCCTCGGCAATTTCCTTCTCCAGCTTCGCCAACCGCCCCAGAATAACCTGCGGCGGGTCGTAGTTGACCGCCTCGTATTTGATCTCCTTGTAGCGGTTGATTGAGAGGTCGTAGTCGTTAGCCGTGATCTTGGACTTGGGCACGAGAAAACTCTGGTCGGTGCGGGCGCGTTCACCTTCGCTGTCGCGTTGCTGCCAGCGGGTGAGGATGTCGGCGAGGTCGCTCTTTTCCGGTTGCGGGGTGCGTTTGTCATCGAGCGAGTAGCCGTTGGCCTGCATATCGTAAAACCAGACATTATCGGTACCGCCGGAGTTGGTTTTGGTAAAGAAGAGGATCGTGGTTGAGACCCCGGCGTATGGTTTGAAAACCCCCGAAGGCATTGAGATAATGCCATCGAGTTTCTGCTCCTCGACGAGGAGCTTGCGCAAAGTTTTGTGCGCTTTGGATGAGCCGAAAAGGACACCGTCGGGAACGATGACCGCGGCGCGACCACCGGTTTGCAAGAGGCGCAGGAAGAGAGCGAGAAAGAGGAGTTCGGTCTTTTTCGTTTTGACGATTTGCTGCAGGTCTTTGGCAGTGGACTCGTAGTCGAGGCTTCCGGCAAACGGAGGATTGGCGAGGACCAGCGAGTATTTCTCGGCATCGTCTTCATCCGCCTGGGCTAGTGAATCCTTGTAGCGGATATCGGGATTTTCGACGCCGTGCAGGAGCATGTTCATGCTGCCGATGCGGAGCATCGTGTTGTCAAAATCGTAACCGTGGAATGTGCCCTCGTTGAAGCGGTGCCGGGCGTCGGCATCCTTGTATATGGTGTCGCTGTGGTGTTCGACCAGATACTCTGAGGCGGCGACGAGAAAGCCAGCTGTACCGCAGGCGGGATCGCAGATTACATCCTTGGGTGTTGGGGCGGTCATCTCGACCATCAACTTGATGATGTGGCGCGGCGTGCGAAACTGGCCATTCTGTCCGGCACTGGCAATCTTGCCGAGCATATATTCGTAGAGGTCGCCCTTGGTGTCGCTGTCAGCCATATCGATACCGTCGAGCTGATCGACGACATTGGCCAGCACCCGAGCTGTGGGCATCATGAAGAGGGCATCCTTCATGTGATGGCTGTAGGTGGAGTTATCCTCCCCGTCCCCGTTGTTACCGAGCGCTTTGATAAAGGGGAAGACCTTATCCCGCATGGTTTCGAACATCTTTTCCGGTGCGGCATTTTTAAAACGTGACCAGCGCAGATTGTCCTGATCGGTTGCAAATACCGGATCCTCGATCGGCTTCCCGGCGCGGGCGGCCTTGCGCTCTTTCAGGGTGTGGAGCTCGTCCAACCGCTTGATGAAGAGTAGATAAGTGAGCTGCTCGATGACCGACAGAGGATTCGAGATGCCACCGGACCACATCGTATCCCAGATGCGGTCGACTTTAGATTTGATTTCGCCAGTAATCATTGATGTTCCCTGTTTTTTTGTTGACGATGTTACCATAACGCATCGTCAGAGAGGTTTACCTGTGTTCAGTAGCTATCACGATATTTCCATATAACAAAAAGGACGGAAAAATCACAAGGGAATTTACAGATGTGGAAGAAATAGGGGGGCTGTGGGTAGGTTTGGTTTTCTTGGTATGCGTTGAGCCCTTTTCTGGGCTTGAGGCATTTTTTCGATGTTCTAACTGAATGGTCAATTGGACCGTCGCGCCATCACCGGTCTTTTTGAAAATATTATGACCTGATACTTTTAAGCAGAGAGTCGGTCAAATACTTCTTATTAACTCACGACTGTGGCGTAGGTTCTCCATTAACTGTTTACGCTGTTCTGTGTATGCTTGCCCTCTCATTCCGTGTTTGAAGGCAAAACCACCTATGCACCTGTTTGCTGTCGTTAATTCTAACAAATTTAAAAAATTATGCAGGTAAACATTTAACAATATTTGAATCTGATCCAACTCATGGCGAAGTCTGTCAAAGGTTTTTTGATGCATGTTTTTGGGCTTAAATAATGGGCGTTCTAACGGCTTGATTCTGAGCCGATCTTGAAGTTTAAACTTCTTTCTTAAAGCCCGATCAAACTTGCTTTCCTGGCTGCTGCGGTAGGTTAGGTTGCAACAATGGCGACAGCGAAAAAATCCGGCTACTAAATACAGGATTGCTATCCGTTTGCCGCATCCGGGACAAAGAAGCCAGGATCTATTATTGCCGAAATGACATTGCGTAACGCTGATGGAAACCCGTTCAGCTACATCTTGCCAGTCGTCGTTGTTTTTTCTTTTAAAACGATAAGCCAAGGTTATATATTCTTTATGGACAGTTATCCAAATATTTTCATCAGGTTCACCGTTTAGAGTCCACCTACATTCATATTTATATCCTGGCTCCAGACAGCCTCGGCGATTGAGCTGCCTGATATCCAGCAGCTTACAGCCTTCAACGGTAGCCTTCTTATTATGTCGACAATAATTTCCACTCATTTTTCACTGCCCAAATCAATAGGAAAATTTAACTTTTCAACAACCGGCCAAAGGCGGAAACGAGGATCTTCATTCGACAGTTTTTTCCTCGTGCCGTTCAAGCAAATGATATACTGCTGCCGGTGCCGGGAATCCCACCAGAAAAACATGCTGTGACGTTTGCCCGGCTTTCCCTTTTTGCCCGGAGCCATCCTTGCAGCCTCGTTGCTTTCCGTGCGCCTATTGTATGCTGTATAGTACTTAACGTCAGCGTTCGCATAACCGGCTTGAACAATAAGGCCGGTAATCCTTTCGTGCAATCAGCCGCCCGCAAACAGGGCATGACGGTAGAGCCATTACGCCGCCATATCAGCGTAAACCCGGTTCCGTGATTGGGCCGAAGCTCTCAGAACACCCACCTGGTGATCAATAAAATCATAGATTACGGGTTTCTTCCCAGCTGCCGGACGAAGTATCCGGCCCACAACCTGAATCAGCCGGCCACTGTATTTGATCGGGGTTGTCAGAACCAGACTGGACAGATTGGGGCAGTCGAAACCTTCGCCGATAAGCTGAATGG
>JAGGWF010000048.1 GCA_021157685.1 Planctomycetota bacterium
TATGAATTATTGAGCATTGTTAGGTGATTATTATAGACGAATGCATTTTCCGGAGGCCCCCAAAAGCGATGAATGAAGACACCGAAAACAGCGGCTTGCAATAATACGCTAAGATTATTAAGTGGCAGGACTTATAGTGTATTCATCGACATGATGAACCAACTTTTTGGGAGTTGAACCTAAAAAAAGGAAATATATGAAGTGACTGTTGATTCTGTCACAATTTAATGCGGATTATTTCAGCAATTAAGGGGCTTTCAAAGAAATCAATGATAAAAATGAAAGCTGAGCACTCAATTGTGGGTGATGTCGGGGCCAGGGGTTGCCTGATGAGGATTGAACGGGTCAAAGACAAAAAGACCAAAGAACTGTTTGGTAAGGCTGGCCAACGGGTTTACCAGAAAGCATTTGCCAAAGGTCTGGCATGGAACTAACCGGTCTATTCTTTGTATGTCTCCGCCTGTTGCGATGGAAGATGAGGTTCTGACAAAGGGTCTACGATAGGTATAGACGAAGCCATTGGCGAAACTGAAAAGGAGCAACTCTAAATGAAAATTGGAATACCGAAAGAAATTAAAACTAAGGAAAACAGGATATCTTGTACACCTAACGGAGTTCGCCAACTTGTTAAGTCGGGACATAAAGTATATATTGAAACCAATGCTGGCCAAGGATCTGGATTTTCCAATCAGCAGTATGAACAGGCAGGTGGGATAATTGTTCCCTGTGCCGGCGATGCATGGGCTGGGGATATGGTAATTAAAGTCAAAGAACCCATTGAGCCGGAATATAAATTCTTCCGTAAAGGGTTGTTGCTTTTTACTTATCTTCATCTGGCAGCAGAAAAACTTCTAACAGAAGCACTTTGTAAGTCAGGGGTAACGGGTGTTGCTTATGAAACAGTTCAGACTGGCAATCGCCTGCCTTTGTTGGAGCCGATGAGTGAAATTGCCGGCAGGATGAGCACGCTTATGGGGTGCTACTATCTTGCCAAGCCACACGGCGGGAAAGGTGTGCTTCTTGGAGGGATACCGGGAGTTCCCGTTGGAAATGTTCTGGTAATAGGTGGAGGCACGGCAGGTTTAAGCGCTGCCAGAGTAGCCGCGGGTGTAGGTGCCAATGTCACCCTGTTGGAAATCGACATTGACAAGATGCATTTTATAGATATTTCTATGCATGGTTCCATTCGAACGATTTATTCAAATGAAGATGTTTTGCTTGAAAAATTACCTGAGGTTGATTTACTGATAGGTGCAGTTTTAGTTCCCGGCGCCAGGGCTCCTAAATTGATTAAGCGTGATTTTCTTAAGCAGATGAAACCGGGTACTGTTTTTGTTGATATTGCGATTGATCAAGGCGGGTGCGCTGAGACATCAAAGGCGACTACTCATGACAACCCCACTTATTTCAAAGAGGATATTTTGCACTATTGCGTTGCTAATATGCCCGGTGCTTATGCTCGGACATCGACGCAGGCATTGACCAATAGCACGCTGCCCTATGCTGTTAAACTTGCAAATTATGGTATTAAGGCATTTCAGCGTTTGCCGGAATTATATCTGGGGGTTAACACTTTTGATGGCGTTATAACCTGTGAACCGGTAGCTCATGCTCATGGCATGGAATATAAAAAATTGAAAATATAACAAAACGGCATTTGACTCAGTTGCATGTGGGAGTTGAATCTGCCTAAAACTTAAAACTAATTTTTGGAGTAAGTAATATGTCAGGCAAAAATATTAGAATTAAAAAACTATTTAGAAATAAGAAGAATCTTGTTATTTCAGCGTTGGACCATGTAGTCGAATATGGCGTTCAGCCGGGTATTGAGGATGCGAGAAAAGCGATCGAGAATTGTATGACGACCGATGCCTTATTGTTGCCGAGATTTATGTTGAAAAGAAACTGGGATTTGCTGGCCAAACCGAATGCTCCGGTACCGGTGGTCCGTATCAATTGGTCCTCCTCGTTCTATTACCCTCTCAATTACAGAGAAGGATTTACAACAGTCTGCACAAATGTGGAAGAGGCCGTAGAAGCGGGTGCGGAAGCTGTCATCTGCTCTTTATTTTTGGAAGAAAAAGACAACCGGCAGATGGAAGTGAATAATGTGGCGGTTTTTTCAGAAGTAGTTCGTCAAAAGGAAAAGCTGGGTATTCCGCTTATTGGGGAATGCTATGTTGTCGAGCATCAAGAAAAAACCAAGCAACAGGTTCACGACAAGGTGAAACGCATCTCAAGAATCATGGCAGAATTGGGTGCTGATTTGGTTAAAACTTTTTACACAGGCAATAAATTTCACGAAGTCATTGAAAATACCCCCGTGCCTGTTTTTACAATCGGAGCGGACAAGTTAAATACCGACCTTGCGGTACTTAAAAAAGCATATGACTCAGTTCAGCAGGGTGCGAGCGGCATCATTTTCGGGCGTAATATTTTCATGGCCAAAGACCCTAAGGTTATAACAAAAGCTTTGGGTGATGTTATAAATAAAGGGCTAAAGCCCAAAGAAGCAGCAAAAAAATATAACTTGAAGTAGGTTGCGGTGAGGTTTAGAATCGTAGAGATTGGCGAAAATAATGATGTCGAGAGATGAGAATTACAACACAACTTTTGAAGTTCCATAAACCATGCGGCCTTTGATTACCAAAGGCAGAGGTTTTAAGAATTTCGAGAGGGCCGAAGTTCCCGTGCCGCAAGTTGGCCCGGATCAGAGTTTTTGAGACAAATTTGTATTCTATTAAAAAAGAGGCTTGGCGGTGTAGCTAGGCTGAAATATACAATATTATATGGGACATCCCAGACAATATTTCAGAGCTTGTTGAGTAGGCAAACAAATAATGAAAGGAATAGGTCTTATGAGTGAACAGATTTTTTTTGATGGGAATTCGACAACCCCCTTGGATAAAAGGGCTTTTGATGCAATGCTTCCATATTTCTCAGAAGTTTACGGCAATCCTGCCAGTATTGACTATCAAATTGGTTTGGAGGCAAACAATGCGGTAACGAGAGCCCGAAAAAAAATTGCTGCCTGTATTAATGCGGACCCCGAAGATATCTTCTTTACCAGTGGAGCTACTGAATCTGATAATTTGGCGATTCTGGGGATTCTTCAGGCGAATGCTAACAAGGGGAAGCATTTTATCACTTGCGTTACTGAGCATTCAGCGGTTCTTGAAACTGCCAAAGAGTTGGAGAAGCGCGGGTATGACATAACCTATCTTACGGTTGACCGAAGTGGAGCAGTTGACCTGGACCAGCTCAAAGAAAGTATTCGACCGGATACTGTTCTTGTTTCAGTGATGGCTGCCAATAATGAAGTTGGCACCACGGTTCCATTAAAAAAAATTGGTGAGATTACTCGATCTAGGGGAACCTATTTTCATACAGATGCCGCCCAGATAGCAGGCCATCTCCCGTTAGATGTAAAGGAAATGAATATTGACGGCTTGTCAATTTCTGGGCATAAGATGCATGGTCCCAAGGGGATTGGAGCTTTATATATTAGCCAAACCGAACCCCGGGTCAAAATCAACCCTATTTCATTTGGAGGAGGTCACGAAAAGGGACTCCGTTCCGGCACCTTGAATGTTCCCGGGATAGTCGGATTAGCTGAAGCTCTCGAGATATCCTGCAAAGAGATGCAGAAAGAGTATGACCGTTTTGTAAATTGGCGACAGAGTTTGTTGTCCAAATTGCAACAGGACTGTGGCAATGTCGAATTAAATGGCCACCCTGACAGCCGGATACCTCATAACATCAGTCTTTATATAAAAGGAGTTGAAAATAAGGATTTACTGAATCGTCTTCCTGAGTTTGCTCTTTCAGCAGGGTCGGCATGTACGACGATGAAAGATCAAGGATCTCATGTTATTGAAGCTCTTAATTTAGGCGATCGGCGTGCTTATAACACGATTCGTATTGGTTTCTGCCGTATGAATACTCAAGAACAGTTTGAGTTGCTATCGTCTCGTTTGGCGGAGGAGATAACCGCAATAAGGAGGATTTCAGGCTGATGCAATTCGTTGGCCTGCTGATAAGGCCATACGGATTTACGATTTTCGATAAACTTAGATTAACAGAAACTTACTTCTACCGAAAGCCAAAAATGCGGACCCCGTGGTACAGGTTTGTTACCATTGCGCCCTTTTTTCGAGAAAAATTGCGGTTTTTAAAATAAAATTGTTCGATGATCACGAAACGGATGATATAACACACAAAATTGAAAATCTAAATAAGGCATCGAAGGGGGAAATCAAATCAATAAACTCAACACTATTTTTTGGTGTCCTCAGTGGTTTCGGTCTATTTCCCCTCTGTGAATCTCTGTGTTCTGTGGCAAAGTAAAAAAATGCCAAACAAACCCAATTTCAAACCGAACAAAATAATGCTAAGTTCTTTAAACCTCAGGCCTAACGCCTCAAGTCTCAAGTCTGGCGAAGCCAAAAACAAACCCAATTCAAAGCCAATCTGAAAACTCCAACGCGGTGGACACTTGACAATTCGTGTCCATGTTGGTACTCTCCCGCAATGCAAATCGACCCTATTCCAATTGAATATATACGAAACTTCTCTATCATCGCTCATATTGACCACGGCAAGAGTACGCTGGCCGACCGGTTGATGGAGCGCACTGGTGCTACCACCGAGCGCGATATGAAAGAGCAGCTTCTGGACAATATGGATCTGGAGCGCGAGCGGGGTATCACCATCAAGGCCTCATCGGTCACGATGCACTATGAGTATCAGGGCCAAACCTATATGCTCAACCTGATCGACACGCCGGGTCATGTGGATTTTCACTACGAGGTGTCCCGGTCGCTGGCCGCCTGCGAAGGGGCGTTGCTGGTGGTTGACGCCAGCCAGGGCATCGAGGCC
This sequence comes from Planctomycetota bacterium, assembly GCA_021157685.1. Lineage (GTDB taxonomy): Bacteria > Planctomycetota > Phycisphaerae > Sedimentisphaerales > Anaerohalosphaeraceae > 4572-13. The sequence goes on from JAGGWF010000048.1 coordinate 4,879, forward strand.
CAGACGGTTGCTAATACCTATCTGGCGGTCGAAAGCGGTTGTGAGATTTTGGGCGTGATCAACAAGATTGACCTGCCGGCGGCACAGCCGGACCGTGTTATCGAAGAAACCGAACAGGTTATCGGGATTACCGAAGAAGAATGCTTCCCCCTCAGTGCTAAGACCGGTGAGGGCGTGGATGCACTGTTAGAGGCTATTGTAACAAAGTTGCCGCCGCCGGAAGACAAATCCGACAAGCCGACAGCGGCGCTTATCTATGACAGCCATGTGGATGAATACCGTGGCGTGATAGCGCATGTTCGTGTTTTTGAGGGCAAATTGACCAAGCGGCAGAAAATCCGCTTTATGAGTTCCGGCAAAACCTACAGTATTTCTGAATTGGGTAAGTTTACGCCGCAGATGACTGCTGTCGAGGAAATTGGTTGCGGCGAGGTGGGCTATGTCATTGCCAATATCAAAAAACTGGCGGACGTAACCATTGGTGATACGATTACCGACGATAACAATCCGGCCCAAACACCGTTGCCGGGTTATCAGCCGCCGATGCAGATGGTATTCTCAGATTTTTATCCTGGTGGAACGACTGATTACCCAAAGTTGCGGGCTGCGTTTGAAAGACTGGCTCTCAATGATGCTAGCTTCAGCTTTGTGCCGCAGAGTTCACCGGCATTGGGTTTTGGATTTCGTTGCGGTTTTTTGGGCCTGCTGCACATGGAGATCGTACAGGAGCGGCTGGAACGCGAAAGTGACATCGATGTCCTGCAAACGGCGCCGACGGTTAGCTATGAAGTCGAAACAACGCTGGGTGAGGTCAAAAGAATTGATTCGCCAAGCGTACTGCCGGAGGTTCAGAAAATCGCCGAAATCCGCGAACCGATGGTACGGCTGGAAATTATTACCACCAGCGAGAGCATCGGCGGGATTATGAAGCTGGCCGAAGAGCGTCGATGTACCTTGCTCAAGACGGAGTATCTCAGCCCGACGCGTGTGATCATGGAATACAAGGCACCACTGGCGGAGATCGTATATGACTTTTATGATGTGCTCAAGGGTATCAGTCGGGGCTATGCGACGATGGATTATGAATTTTTGGAGTTTCAAAAGGGCAATCTTGTCAGGATTGATTTTCTTGTCAATGGCACTGCCGTTGACGCACTGGGTTTGATTGTCCATCGCAGCAAGGCCGAGAAACGCGGCAGGCGGTTGCTGATTAAACTGCGGCGAGCCATCCCCAAGCATCAATTTGAGATTCCGCTGCAGGTGGCCATCGGCGGCAAGATTATTGCCCGTGAGACCATCCGTGCCTATCGCAAGGATGTTACCGCTAAACTATACGGCGGGGATGTAACACGAAAGATGAAACTGCTAAAAAAGCAGAAAGAGGGCAAAAAACGCATGAAGTCCATCGGCATGGTTAACATCCCGCAAGAGGCTTTCATGTCCATCCTTGATACCAGCGGCGATTGATTTGCAGGAGTTCACACTTTCGTGTGTTGTCGAAAAACAAGCTAAGGGGTCGTAGAAAAATAAATAAGGCAATTCGTTTCTCGAAAACCCACTCAAATAGTGGCGAGGAACACGAAAAAGCGATTGTTGCAGAAAAACAGTGCCGTGTTTGTTTTCTGACAGCCCCTAAAGCTTGAATTCCTACAAGCTGCTTTCTGCCAGAAGTTCGGTTTCGTTTTCAACTGTTTGCGGGTCACATTTGGGCAGTAGGATTCTAAATATGGCGCCGCCGCCGGGGTTGTCCTCAATCCAGATTCGTCCGCTGTGCAGTTGAATCAAATCCCTGCAAATCGCCAGCCCCAGCCCCGTTCCATGTTTACCCGGGCCGATGTGTTTTTCCACTTGAACGAATCGATCAAAGACCTTTTCTTTGTCGTCGCCGTGAATGCCCGGCCCGTTGTCTTCGATGCTGATGCGAAGTCGCTCACCTTTGTCTTCTACTCGCATGACGATCTTTCCGGTATTCTCCGGAACAAACTTCGTTGCGTTTTCAATGATGTTATTGACAACACGGGTGATTTTCTCATGATCGGCATTGATGAAAAGGTCCTTTTTGGGCAATACCAGATCAAGTTGGATATTTTTGGTATCTGTAATAAACCGGATCATTTCTATGAGATTCTTGATCACCGTTTGAATGCAAAGCGCTTCCGGGTGAACCTTCATTTTCCCCACCTCAAGTTTAGATACATCCAGAAAGTCGTCAATGATGCTGGTTAAACGACTGATCGCCTCATCCGCCATTTCGAGATTTTGCTGCAATTTCGGTGGGATTTTTCCCATGACCCCGGCCATTGCATTGGACAGGATGTTTTTGAAAATCGTCAGCGGGGTGCGCAGTTCGTGGGAAACGGTCATCACAAATTCGCTCTTGAGCCGGTCATGTTCTTTGAGGTATTCGTTATTTTCGATCAATTTCTGATTTTGCAAGTCAAGCAGGTAGTCCGACTGCCATTTGGCGGTCAGTGCTAGGGCAAACTGCCGGATCTCCTGCGAATGAATCGGTTTTTGCATATAAAGCAACTTATCTTCCGGTGGGATACGATGCGAAATCTCGCTGATATCGAAGTCCGAAAAACCCGTCATCATTACAATTTGGATATTGGGATCCAGTTTTCGAATTTCTTCGGCTGTTGAAACACCGTCCGGACCGGGCGGCATCCGAATATCGATAAAAGCAACTGCAAACGGTTCGTTTTTCTCCATGGATTCCTGAACCTTATCGACAGCTTCATCGCCTTGGCGGTAGCAACAAACATTGTAAGAAGCAGCTTTCCTTCGATTCATTTTTGAATTATTGAAAAGACGGTTTCCAAGCTCGTTAAGCTCCGCATTATTTCGTTCGGCTGGAGACAGAACCTTGCCCAATTCATCCAAAATCCGGGGTTCATCATCCACCAGAAGGATGCGATTGTTCAGTTCTTTCTTGCGTCTGTTGGGTACTTTCAGGTTCATTCGTTGATCTCCTGGATTGTTTCAATCAGTTCCTCTTCCGGGGCCATTGGGATGAGGATGTGGAATACTGCTCCGTGGTGCAGCCCTTTGCTCTCGGCCCAGATGCGGCCTTTCATAGCGGTCAGGGTATTGGCGCACCAGTGCAGGCCGATGCCTGTCAAGCCCTTTTGCTTTGAGGAGGCTCCGCGTTCGAAAATCTGCTGGACTTTTTCTTCTGCAATCCCGCCGCCGTTATCCTGTATCTGCCAGTGCAGCATGTGTCTTTCTTCAACCATTTCGATGTCTGCGGAGATGTGTATTTTGCGATATAGGGGTTTTTCTTTTTCCAAAGATTCCGCCGCGTTGATCATTAGGTTTTGAAGAATCTGCACAAAGGTTGTTGGTTCTACCGGAATTGCCGGGAGTTTTTTGAGTTTAGAATGAATTGAAATTCGACATTTACTTCGGACGCTTTCGGGAATCATCCCCAGAGCTTTATTTAACAGTTCGATCGGCTCGATAAACTCCACCGGTTTATCTGCTCTACCAAAGGTCCGCTGGATATTGAGCATATCTTCAATCTGGAAGACTTGGTCTGACAGATCGTCCAGTCCGGTTACCATCTCATTGAGATTCATCAGGACATCCTGAAAGGTCAGGTCCACAAATCGCATCAGGTCTTGGCGTCGCTGGGTGTCTAGCGTGCCGTGCTGCAATTCAGATTGCGCTTGTTCGAGATTCTCAAGAGGAACGGTCTTGAATTGTCCTTTGATCCGTTCGATTCGTGTCGTGATCGGACTCAGTGCATTGCGGACATTATGAAGGATTCCCGATGACATTTCTGTCACGCCAGAAAGATAGGATTTTTCCATTAGTTTCAGCTGTGCGTTTTGCAGGCGTTGACACATTCGGCTGAATTCATTGGCCAGAGTTCCAATCTCATCTTTACGAGAAAGCAGCGGGGCGTTCTTGCTTTTCCCGGGATGTTCTATGTTGCCAATATACGTAATGAGCCGGATGATTGGATTGGTTATGACATGCTGCAACAGCCAGGTGAGTAATAAAACTGCAACAA
>JAGGWF010000119.1 GCA_021157685.1 Planctomycetota bacterium
ACCGGGCATTTCGATGAAGCTGAAGTTGCAAAATTGGTTGACATGTTAAGCATGGGTACGCCGGCGGTTGTCCCGCTCGCAGAAGGCCAGCAGCCGGGCTTTGGCTCCACTGTTGAGTTAACAATCAATGACGCTGTTTCGGTTAAAAGCGATTCTGCGATTGATTTTGACACAGGAAGACTATTTTCCCTGCCTGACCCTGACGACTGGGTCAAGAGAACGCCTGAAGAAGCGATGCAATGGATCACAGAAAGAGGTCTTGACGCCAGCGGCGCTTCACGGGATACGGTGAAGGGATTAATGTGCGAAGATATGGTTTTTGCTTCGATGAATAATTCCTATTGGGACAATGTTAAACCGGATTCACTGGCTGCAAATGATTTATGGAAAATCGGTAAACCCGGCAGACCTGCTCATATGACCGGCAAGGGGCAATTACCTGCCACATATATTTTCAAAACCCGCGAAGGAGGTATCGGTGTCCTGCAAATTCTCGGATTTGTCGAAAATCCAAACGGAATCAAAATCCGCTATAAAATGCTTCAAAATTGGTAACCGTTCGGCGTGATCGTCGAACGGGTGGGCCTGGCCGTACGATTACTTTTAAAAAGGCCCAGCAAGTTAATGCTTCTTCGCAAATTGGTGAATTGAAATCGTGATATAGTGTTGTAGTGTGACTTGGTAATTTGTTATAATCTGATCCACTGGCGTTAGATATAGAGTAAATGATTATATATAAGGTATTAAGACAATGCTATCAGGTTTAGATATTTCTATTATTATCGGGTATTTCATTTTGGTTACCTTGGCGGGTTTGTATTTTTCCAAAAAAGCCGCCCATTCAATGGATGATTATTTTCTTGGGGCCAGAAGTATTCCATGGTTCCTGTTAGGCATATCAGGTATGGCGACTTATTTGGATATGTCCGGCACGATGCTCCAGTCGTCCTTCTTTTATATGCTTGGTGCAAAAGGTTACTGGGTCGCATATCGAGGTGCGGTGGCGCTGTCTCTTGCTTTTCTGATGATTTTCATAGCAAAATGGATGAATCGCAGCAAAGTGATGACCAATGCTGAATGGATGGTGTTTAGGTTTGGAACCGGTAAAGGAGGCGAATCAGCAAGACTGCTTGCCGCTGTCTCGACGGTGATCATGGCAATTTGCTTTATGGCCTACTTCTTTATTGGCTCTGGCAAATTCCTTTCTATGTATTTTCCGTTTCTGACCCCCAATGTGGCGGCGGTGATTTTCTTTGGGATTGTGATGCTGTATACAGTTGCCTCTGGTTTTTATGGAGTTGTCTACACAGATCTGCTGCAAAGTATTCTGATTATTGCGGTTATTGGTTTTGTGACAGTTAAAGCTCTTGCGATAGGGACTCCTGAATACTTTGAAGAGTTTTCATCCCCTCAGTGGCGGCAGCTTATTCCGACTTCTCTTGAGATGGAAATGCCTCAAGGCTATGAAAATATGAAGTTCTTGGCACTTCTTGTTCTTTTCTGGATAGTGGCTAATGTGTTTCAAGGTTTTGCCCAGCCGTTTGACGCCTGGACAAGTCAGAGATATTATGCGGCCAGGGATGAACGCGAGAGTTCTCTTGTCGCTTGTCAGTGGATACTGTTATTTAGCTTAAGATTCCTTTTAATGATGGGCGTTGGTGTTTTGGCTATTGGTATATCATCAAAGATCGCAGAGCCTGAGATGGCTTTAAACTCAGTTATTGAAGCTTATTTTCCAATTGGATTGAAGGGTGTTTTTATAGCCGCCTTGATTGCTGCGGCTATGAGCACTCTTGATTCCACGGTCAATTCGTCTGCGGCTTATTTCGTTAAAGACATTTATAAGGCACACATTTGTCCCAAAGCCAGTAATTCTCATTTAATTAAAGTTAGTTACCTTGCGACGGCTGGCTTTATGGTTCTGGGTGTTGTATCGGGATGGAACATTCCCAATATAAACTCTATTTGGGCCTGGATCGTTATGGGGTTGATAACCGGCATGCTTGCCCCGAATATTTTCAAATGGTTCTGGTGGAGATTCAACGGCATTGGTTACGCTGCTGGTATGGCATCGGGATTGGTCAGTGCGATTATTCATAGGATGGCTTTTGGGGATGCCCCCGAGTATATGACATTTCTGTTTGTAATTGCCTTTTCAACGGTTGGCACCGTTATAGGAACTTTTCTGGGCAAGCCGACAGAAATGGAAACGCTTGTTAGGTTTTATAAGCAGACAAAACCGTTTGGCTTTTGGGGGCCGGTAAGGAAATTCTGTAACAATGCGGAGATCGATCAAATCAGAAAAGAAAATAGAAGAGATCTGCTTCTGTTGCTGCCAGCATGTATTTGGCAAGTCGTTCTTTTCTGGGTTATGACCGCTTTGGTAATTAAAAAGTGGACTTCGTTTTCAGTGAATCTGGCTTTGTTTATGGTGCTTTCATTTGTTCTTTACAAATATTGGTACAGGAATTTGAAGGCAAGCAACGCTGTAAAGGGCAAAAAGTAAACCGGTTTGGTTGAAAATTAACAACTCATTTTTAGTGGCAGGTGATGATTATGCGTCAGGGTTCTAAGCAATTTTTCAAATTACATCCTTGGAAAGTCATCGAGGATAAATTTGAGATTGAAAACAATCAAATAGCTGAGTCTGTTTTCACGCTCGGCAACGAATACATGGGCTGCCGGGGATTTACAGAAGAGGGGGTATCGGCCAATAGCATTGAAGATTGTTTTTTGGGCGGTATTTATGTAAAAGAGCCGCAGAGCTATGGCTGGAAAAGAAAGGGGTTTGTCAATTATTCTAACTCAATGGTCAATACCACTAACTGGGTTAGGCTGATAGTCGAAGTGGGCGGGG
>JAGGWF010000195.1 GCA_021157685.1 Planctomycetota bacterium
GAGTTTTAGCTGTCTGTATTTGTTGCGGCGGTGGGCTATTCGGTTGGGAGTTTCGGTCTGGACCTTTTCTTCGTAGGCGGCGAAGTTGCCGGTGAACCACTGTGTTTTGCCATCGCCTTCGAAGATCAGCAGGTGCGTGCAGATGCGGTCGAGGAAGAAACGGTCGTGGCTGATGACCATCGCGCTGCCCTGAAAGTCGATGATCGATTGTTCCAGCACCCGCATGGTGTTGACATCGAGGTCATTGGTCGGTTCGTCCAGCAGCAGCAAGTTTCCACCGCGGCGGAGCATTTTCGCCAAGTGGATGCGATTTCGTTCGCCGCCGGAACATTCGGATGTTTTCTTCTGCTGCTGGGTCTTTCGGAAATTGAACTTGGCGACATACGCTCGCGAATTGACTTCTTTGCCGCCGACATCGATCAGATCCTTACCGTCGGTGATCTCCTCAAAAATGGTTCGATTGTCGTCAATCGCGTCCCGATGCTGATCCACATAGCCGATCTCTACGGTCGGTCCGATCTCGATGGTTCCGGCGTCGGGTTTTTCCTGCCCGGTGATCATTCGGAACAGCGTAGTTTTACCGATGCCGTTGGGGCCGATGACGCCAACGATGGCATTGGGCGGCAGTTCAAATGAGCAGTCGCCAATGAGCTGATTACCGTCAAAACCCTTGCTGACCCCGTGGAACGACAGGGCCTTTTCGCCCAGCCGCTGGCCGGAGGGGATTTGTATGAGGACATCACTACGAGCGGCCTCGGCGGAACGGGCGGCCAAATCCTCGTAGGCATTGATCCGGGCCTGGTTTTTCTGGTTTCGGCCCTTGACCGAGGTATTGATCCAGTTCAGTTCCCGGACGAGGGTTTTCTGCCGCTGCGATTCCCGCTTTTCAGTGATCCGCAGGAGTTCGGCCTTTTGTTTGAGCCATGCTGAATAATTGCCCTCAAACGGCAAGCCGCGGGTGTTTTCGAGTTCGAGGATCCATTTGGTGATATTGTCCAGAAAATAGCGGTCGTGCGTGACGATGATGACCGTGCCGTGGTATTCTCGCAGGGCTGTTTCGAGCCACTGAACGGTTTCGGCGTCGAGGTGGTTGGTCGGCTCGTCCAGCAATAGCAGGTCGGGCTTTTCCAGCAGGGCCATACACAGGGCCACCCGCCGCCGTTCACCGCCGGAAAGCTGACGGATCGGTGCATCGTCGGGTGGCAGAACCATCGCATCGGAAACGATGTCCATCAACCGGTCGGTTTCCCAGCCGTCGCAGGTGTCGATCTCGTCCTGCAGGCGGCCCATCTCATCGAGCAGTTTGTCCATGTCGTCGTCGGGGCCGAGGTCGCCGAGCTTTTCCGAGATAACATTAAACCGGTCGACCTTGTCCAGCGTTTCCTTGATGGCCATGCGAAGGTGGTCCCGTACGGTCTTATCCAGTTCAAGTTCGGGCTCCTGTGCGACATAGCGGATTTTCATCTTCGGTGCCAGTTTGGTCTGGCCGTAAAAATCTTTGTCCAGTCCGGCCATGATCTTCAGCAGGGTACTCTTGCCAGATCCGTTTTCGCCGATGACGCCGATCTTGGCGCCGTAAAAAAACGACAGCGAGATATCGTTCAAGATTTCTTCGTTGCCGTAGCTTTTGGAGACATCTGTCATTTCAAAAACAAAATGGGGAGGCATATTGGGTTATCCTTATGAGTGCTTGGGTTGCTATTTGTTACTTAATGCGTCTGGTCAGGGATTGGATTCCGGACAGGATGGTGGCGGCGACCATGAGGGCGTAGGTGATGAGCGTGAACCAGTCGCCCCAGGGTCGTTCGACATAGGCCCAGCCGAAGATGACGGTGCCGATACCGAAGGATTGCAGGAACATCTTGAGCTTGCCGGACCAGGTGGCACCGAACTGGACGCCTCGACTCTCGGCGATGTGCCGGATCGTTTGGACAATGATCTCGCGAGCGAAGATGATAATCGCCGTGCCCCAGCGGAGGATGTCCAGCGTTATTTCCGAAAACCCAAAGCATTGCATCAGCGGCTGACCCACCCAGGCGAAACAAAAGAATGTGCCGCAGACGAGGAACTTATCGGCCAGAGGATCGACGGTGCGTCCGAATTTACTGGTAACCTCAAACTTGCGGGCGAGGTAGCCATCGACGATATCGGTCAGGCCGGTAACCACGAACAGAATGAACGCGCCCAGCAACAGGTTGGCGGGCTTGGCTTGGCCGGTCTTGGGTGCATAAATGATCAGCCCCAGCAGAATAACCGTCAGAACCAGCCGTCCGATTGTCAGGGCGTTGGGAACATGCTTCATAATGTTTTTGTTTCCGTTTTCCATCATAGGGGGTGATTATAGTCAGGTTTTGGCATCAAGGCAACGGATATTTCAGGAATATAGGAATGTATGTTTGTCTTTCTCAGGACTCAAGTCTCTAACTCATTTATCAAGCCCAATTACCCTTAGCCATCCGTTCGCAGCCGGATTACCCATCAATAAATAGGTAACTGTGGGGGTGTTGAAAAAGCCCCGATTTCATAACATTTCGTTTTTTTCTCATGCTGCTATTGCCAATTTTCTAAACTTGTATTCTATGTGTTTCTGATATCTTTTTCCTGACAAATAGGATCAGCATGAACAATGATAGAAAATATTTCAATCGTACCGAACCGGACAGATAGGTACCCGGAGGGAAATGTACCATTCCGCCTCCAGACTGATTGCATGCCTCGATTGCCGAGTTAATAGCTGGCGTGTCCAGTTTTTCACCGTCACCGACAGCCCCGTAACTCTTAACATTAAAGACAGTTGGGCAACCGGATTTTGCTGTACAATTTTGCGTTACTGCGATTAGTAGAACGATAACAATCAAGATGTTTCATTTTTTCATTTCGAAATCCTTTTTTGATATTCTAGACTTTAATAAACGTTTTTTTGCGGTACATCCAATGTAAAATTAACCATACGATGGCGAAAGTCAATATCTCATGAATCAAACCATAATAACCGCCAAGTTGATCCTTCATTCCGTTGAGAAAAATATCCGTAATGAACCCAAAATTAAACAAATGTACGCTTACATATACTGCAATGGCGTTCATTCCAATTACTACAAAACCGAAGGCCCATTTCTTAAAGCCCCACACATCAATGACCAAATAAAAAACACCCAGTAGTAAATAGCACCACCCGCCGGAGAACAGTACAAACGAACTTGTCCAGATACGCTTGATGACCGGAAACCAGATACCCCAGACCATCCCTGTTACCAAGAGACCGATACCAGTGGCAAAAAGAATTAGTGTTTTAGTCTTGTCTGTTTTCTCTGACCGTAAGAGATGGCCAGCCATAACGCCCAGCATCACCGTCGTCGTAAATGTCATACTGCTCAGCACCCAGGTGTAATTGAGTCCATCATCGAATCGGCCTAATACCAAGTGGTCAATATAAATCGCAAGATTCCCCTCTTCGGTCAAAACACCGGCGCCGTATCCCGGAATCGGTACCCATGCCATTAGCCCCCAAAACAAAAGAAGTAAACTACCTGTTATGATGAATTGCCACCGTATGTTAAACTGAAGCATGATGACCGAAGCAAATAGATAGCCGGTAGCGATTGCCTGAAGCGTATTGCTGTACAAGTGCAACTGCGAAAGATCATACCTTAGCAGATTACCCTGTATCATCAAACCAAGGATCCACAAGATGATGATACGCCTGGCAAGGCGTAAATAGAGATGCCTTTTGGGTTGTCCACTGGCAAGGTGCTTATTGAATGAGAAGGGCATCGTTGTTCCTGAAATGAATAAAAACAACGGCATGATTATATCTTCGAAGCGAAAACCTTCCCATTCGACATGTTCAAGTTGGACCTGCAGAAAGGCTGTAATGGGATTTTGAGCTATATTGTGTAAGGCAAAGATAATCATTCCCCCGCCAATAATCCAGAACATGTCAAAACCACGAAGCGCATCCAGTGACATTAATCTGCTGCTAGCCTCAGCGGTCACTTTATCCTTTGATTGTCCGGTTGTTTCTGAATTTAAACCCATATTACCCCCAAGATCTTTGGCATAGATATGATGGTTGTCATTATCATGTTTCAACGAAAAAAATGCTTTTATCTGAGATTTCCCATTTAAAAGCCAAGGGCGGGCTGTGCCCGCGCGGTTGTTATTCGATAAACTCCATTTGTTCGACGATGAAGTCGTAGTCTTCGCGGGCGGTGATTTTTGTTTGGATGAAGTCGCCGCCGGTTGCATTGCAGTTTTGTATCTTGCAGATGCTGTCGATGTGCGGGGCCTGTCCGTAATAACGACCGATGGCTTCGCCCTCGAAAGCATCATCGACAAGAACGGTCAACTCCCGACCGATTTGCGCGTCCATCTTTGCGAATATTAGTTCCTGCTGGGTTTGCATGAGTGTGTCAACGCGCTGCTGTTTGACCGAATTAGGCAGTTGATTCGCTAATTCGGCGGCGGCGGTGTCCGGTTCGGGGTAAAATGGAAAACAACCCAGCGCATCAAACTGTGCCCACTTGACAAACTCCAACAGTTCGGCAAATTGTTCATCTGTTTCGC
>JAGGWF010000130.1 GCA_021157685.1 Planctomycetota bacterium
CATATTTGCTATACAGTTCTATTTCTAGGGTTTAATTTTCTTTGAGACAGTTTTTATATTTCTTCGCGATTGTTTTTGTGATCTTGCCGGGTTTGCTGTCGTTGACGGTGTGGGCTTCTATGGCGGTTACGGGGAGGACTTCCATGATGACATTGGTTAAAAAGACTTCGTCAGCGGTCAGCAGGTCGGCGACTTGCAGCGGTTGTTCGTGGCAGAGGATGTTCTCTGCTTCAGCGATCTCGATAACCGTTTTTCTTGCGATGCCCGGCAGGACGGGGGTTTGTACTGGCGGGGTAAAGAGTGTGCCATCTTTGACGAGGAATACATTACTGACCGACCCTTCGGCCAGAAAGTTTTCGGTCGTGAACCATAGTGATTCGGTGGCGAGTTTTTCGTGTGCCTGTTTCAGGGCTGTTAATCGCGGGCCGAAGCAGGTGGTCTTGTGTCCGCAGAAGGGGTCCTTCGGGTTCTGCCGAAAGTTTGTCAGTGTAACCCGGATGCCTTTTTCGTAATACTCCGCCGGATAGGGTGTAAACTCCGCCGCCGTCACCAGCAGATTCGTTGCGGCGGTCCCGTCGGCTCCGATAGGCCCGTTGCTGACTTGCAGCCGCAGCCGCGCATCGCTCAACTTGTTGGCCGTGAGGACTTCATCAATGGCTTGTTGGATCTGCTCGTCCGAATAGCTGTTGGCAATCGCCAGTGTCTCGGCACTGGTGTTGAGCCGCTGCAAGTGGTCAGTTAGCCGGAAGACTGTGCCGTCAACCGCCCGCATCGTCTCAAACAGGCCGATGCCATAAAGAAAGCTGCTGTCCGTAACTGCGACCGATGCCTTATCGGCATCAACGATCTGCCCATTCAAAAACACTTTTTCCATGAAACACCCTTTGATTGAATACTCATTTGGTCTGTTACTATACGGCAAATGGATTGAAAGGGCAATTGATTTTATGTTGGGAACGCGGGCGTCTCGCCCGCATGATAAAACAACAGCGCGTCGGCGCAAGCCGACCGATGGGGTTACGAGAGACGCTGGCGTTTTCGAGAAGCTTTGGCGTTTTATCGGGCGGCTTGCGCCGCTCTGCTTTTGTGCGGGCCAGACGCCCGCGTTCCCAGTTAATGTTCTTCCGCGCTGACGACTTCCACATGGCACTTTGGGATTGCTGCGATGAATTGTTGGCCGTAGCGTTTTTGTGCGATGCGGCTGTCTAAGACCACGACGATTCCTTTGTCAGTTTTGTTGCGGATCAGGCGGCCAAAGCCCTGTTTGAACTTGATGATCGCCATCGGGAGCTGGTATGAAAAGAACGGGTTATGCCCCTGTTTTTTGAGTTGCTCAATGCGTCCGGCGATCAGCGGGTGGTTCGGCACTGCGAACGGTAGCTTGACGATAATCACATTGGACAAACTCTCACCCGGCACATCGACCCCTTGCCAGAAACTATCGGTTCCGAACAAAACGCTTCGCACATCGGCCTTAAACTCATCCAGCAATCGCGATCGGTCGATGCCGCTGCCCTGAACGAGCAGTTCCATCTCCTGTTCGGCCATCCATTCGTCCAAATACTGGGCCGTTTTTTTGAGCATCGCATAGCTGGTAAACAGCACGAATGCGCGGCCATCACTTTTGAGAAGATATTTCTTGATGGTTTCGCTGGCTGCTTTGATGAAATCCGGGTTGTTCGGTTCCGGCAGGTCTGCTTCAAGATACATCCGGACCTGTTGTTCGTAATCAAATGGCGATCCCAACTGAAGTGACTCGAACTCTTCCAGCCCGACGCGGCCGGAAAAAAATGCAAAGCCCGCTTGCTCCGAACCGCCAAGACTAAGCGTAGCACTGGTCAACACGACCGACTCATATTCATCGAACAGGGCGCGTTTAAGGTGCGGTCCGACATCCAGCGGGGCGCATCGCAACAGGGCGTTCTTACGCCGTCCGCTCCCCATTTCGACCCAATAGACACAATCCTCTTTTCGCTGCAAGATGAAATCTTTCAGGTCGGTTTCGCCCGCCCCCAATTGGTCCCCATAGCGGCCAAACTCAAATTGATCGTCTTCGTTTTTGGTTCCCTTAGCCAGCTTACCAAGTTCCAGCCGAAGCTGCTTGAGCATCGGGCTTAAATTGTCCTCGACAAACTCCGGCTCACAGCAGCCGTTATTTTCTTCCCCGGCGTGGACGAACCAGGCCTGCACCTGTGCAAAAAAGACCTGCACGGCCTGTTGACATTTCTTTACCAGTTCCTTCGTCGCGTCGGCTTGTTTATGAAAGGCCAGCAGCCCTTTGCGTTTGCGCGGATTATACAGCCGGTTCAGCAGATAGCTCAGTCCAAACTGACTGATACGAATGCCAAAATGGTCCTCAGCCACATGCTCGATGGTGTGCGCTTCATCAAGAATCACCCGCTGATAGTCCGGCAGCACACTGGCACCAGCTTCTTTGAGTACCAGATCACTGAACAGCAGGGCGTGGTTGGCGACGATGATGTCGGCGGTTTCCAGCTTTCGCCGGGCCTGCCAATAAAAGCATTTTGAATAGTAGCGGCACTTTCGCCCCTGGCAATTACCGTGTTCACTTTGAACCGCCTGCCATGTTTCCACTGACGGCATCGCTTCTAATTCGTTCCGCGAACCGTTGGCTGTTTCTTCGGCCCACTCAACAATCCGACCCAGTTCGCCCGCGGCTTCATCGAACAGCATTGTTTTATTTTTAATCGCGTAGTCCAGCCGCCGCTTGCACAGGTAATGGCTCCGACCCTTGGCCAATCGGGCGGTAAAGCCATCGGGGAGAATATTTGCAAGGAACGGGATGTCTTTTTCAATGAGTTGCTGTTGAAGGTTGATCGTGTGTGTGCTGATAAGAACCTTGCCCTTTTTTCCAAGGGCTTGGTCGATCGCTCCGGCCAGATAAGCAAAACTCTTGCCCACACCGGTCCCGGCCTCTACTGTCAGATGAAATCCCTCTCGCATGGCCTCCTGCACGCGACGGGCCATTGCAAGCTGCTCCGGGCGGGACTCAAAGTTTGGCCACTGCTCGGAGATTAAGCCGTCCGGCCCCAATAAAGCGTCGGCATCCAGTCCGTGCTGTTCTGCAAATGATATCACCGGCGATCCTTCATCGGCTATTTCAAGACCTCCTCAGGATCGATGATATTCTTCAAAATCATAATTGCCGACTCGTCGCCCATGGCCTCTTTGGCCTTGCGGATTTGATTGACGGCACGGGCTGCCTTGTCGTCTTGATAGGAAATATATGCCAAAAGGAACGCCAACTCACCCGATTTGCTTCGCTCCTGCCATGTGGCTATCTCAAGGATGCGGCTTTCAAACACATCCCGGTTATCAACGAACTCAGCCAGATTATATTTCTTCGTCGCTATTTTTGAGTCCAGCTTGAACGCACGGCTCAGATAATAAGCGCTGCTCATATATTCACCGGCGGCAAACAGCGAAAACGACTGTCCCAGGTAACCCCGTGCGTCTTTAGGTTTCCAGACGATGGCCAGAGCATAGGCATCGGCGGCTTTGTAGAATTGTCCATTCTTAACAAACGCCTCAGCAACATCCATAAAGCCAGCAAATTTTTCATCAGCTAAAGACGCGAATGTTTCATGTTTGCCAAGTATCTTACGACCCTTATCACTAAGCGCCGCAATGTCCGGTTTTGGAACAAGGTCACTTTCAGGACTTGTGCGGTCCGCCGGTTGGGTTTCATCCTGCTCTTCGGGTTCGGTTGCTTCCTCAGTTCCCGATTCTGGCGTCTGTTCGTCATCGATCTTTTGGTTCTCTATCAGGAGTTCGGTCAGGACATCCTTTTTGGGAGCAGGAGTTGCCTCGGTCTCTTGTTCTTGCTTGTCTTTCTGTGTCTGTTCAATCAGGTTGCCGCTTAGGGCGTCATCAAAGAAGCCCTTTTTCTCAGTGGACTCTTTGGTCTGTTTCTCGGCTTCTTCCCGCAGTTGCTCCCTCCGGGTCAGGATCTGTTCAAGGTCCATATTATTGGCCGACAGCGGCCGTTGGTACTGTGGCACAGGCGTCTGTGCCGCGAGTGGTACGATATACGGATTGGTTCTCCGTCCCTGTCCGGTCAATTGCGGATTGGATAGCCCACGGGTTCCGTCGGGCCGTCTCAACGACGAGACGCTGCGGCGGGGGTCATAGTAGGTGCGTGTCTGTCCGGGATTGCGGTCGTTGACGATTGGATTTTCCGAACGCCGTATAAAATTGTTGACCGAGCCGGAACCACGAGTGCTCGTATAAGCGCCGCTGTAATAGGTTGATCCGTACGGAACGACGCCGCGAAAATGCTTGCCGCCGCCGACATTGCCCGTAACGATATCGTTGCCGCTTTTGCCGTAGGGGTTTCCCCGGGTGATGAATCGTTGCTGCTGGCCGGAGTGAGTGGGGGCGTTGCGCGCCTTAAACGGACTGCCGACATTTGGATTCTCGGCTGCTCCGTAAAGTGCCGACACCAAAAGCAATCCGACTGTGCTCAAAATCGATTTTCTATACATTATGTCGCCTCACTTTTCTTTTCGGTATCTGGGTTTTTCCGCCCAGTTCAATTTTCCTGCCAGCGTATCCCACTGCGTTCGTAACGGATTGTTGACGACCAAAAACTGTCCGGCGTGTTTCTGTATATTAACGATATCGCCAAGCTCCAGTTTCTGCGTTACCTGCCCGTCCAGCAATAAGGTTGTTTGTTTGTTCAGCCGCACACATTCGATCTGTAATTGACTGTCGGCTTTGATGACGATGGGCCGAAAACTAAGCGAATGCGGACACAGTGGTGTAATTACCATCGCCGACAGATTGGCCGACAGGATCGGTCCGCCCGCCGACAGATTATAGGCCGTCGACCCGGTGGGTGTTGAAACGATCATCCCGTCACTGATGCAAACGGCCAGTTTTTGGCTCTGCACGGCCAGTTTCATCTCGATCATATTGAACGGGGCGCCCGCCGTAACCACCGCATCATTGACGGCGGTGGATTCGAAGATTCGCTTGCCGCCGCGATGCACATTACAGTGCATTACCATCCGTTTTTCAATGAGTACGCCACCTGATATGATACGCTCAAACTGGTCGGTGAGTTCTTCGATGCTGAATTTCGCCAGGAAACCGAGCTTGCCCACATTGACCCCGATAACCGGAACCTTAGTCTCGCACAATTGGCGTGCGGCCCCCAGAATGGTTCCATCCCCGCCAAAAACCACCGCGTAATCGGCCTGACGCAGCACATCGACCGGGCAGACGGTCTCCAGGCAGTTTGACAGAATTTCGACCTTATCAGACGCAAAACCGACAAATTGCTCCAGTGCCTCGATGGCATTGGGCCGTTTTGGGTCGCCAAACAGGATGACTTTAGGTCTATTCATTTTTTTAGTCCTGAGTCCTGAGGCCTATGGCTTGAGATTTTGTTTTTGTTCCTTCTTAATGCATTGATAAGTCCATTTAGTACACGGGCGGTTTTGTCACTTTTTTGTTCAATTTTCCGATAAGAATTATCGCTCATATATTCCAAACGATAGGCCAGAGAAAGTTGGTAACAAGTTTCTGAAGCGGAACCATAGGCGATATTCAAAAAACGAAGATAATCCGCTTCAGAATCTCTACCTGATCCTTCAACAATATTTGAAGGAATTGATACCGCAGCACGGCGTAACTGACGGGTTAATCCGAATAGCTCCTCTTTTGGGAAATTGCTTGTTTCCCGATAAACCATCAAAGCCAGCTCGTCCGCAAACTCAAACGCTTTCAATTTCCTGTAATCTCTCATGTATTCCTTGGGCCTCACACCTCAAGTCTCAATCCTCATAGTCGATTTATCGGCTGTTTTTGCCTCAAATTTAAGCGTTTTAACAGTTTCTGCAATCTGACCGGCGCTGATGCGCATCCATTCAAGCTGTTTGTCGCGTGCGGCGGCGGGCATGAACGCATCCGGCCCGCCCAGCAGAACCGCCTTGCCGATACTGTTACGCAGGTTTTCGTCCTGTGATTGTGCTGCCGTCTGCAAGGCTTGTTCAATGACCGCCGAGCCAAATCCGCAAGCGATGCTGTTGTCCTCGGCCAAAATAACGGTCTTGCCCTGAGCGAACAGTTCGATAATGCTTTCATCGATGGGCTTGACAAAGCGGGCATTGATGACCGTGATTGAGATGCCGTCTTTTTCCAACTGTTCGGCGGCAGCCATGGCTTCTTTCAAAATCGGCCCGATGGTTACGACTGCAAACTCCGAATCCCCGCTTCGCAGACGGATGGACTTTCCAAGCTGAAGCGGTATATCGTTTTCGGGTATCACCGGCACAGTGTCCTTGGGATAACGAATCGCGAATGGTTTGTCGCCGCGGGTCGCCAAGGTCAGTGCCGCCTTAAGTTCATTCTCATCTGCTGGGGCTGAGATGACCAGATTCGGCAACATCCGCAGATAGCCCATATCGTAAAAGCCATGATGGGTCGGCCCATCGTTGCCCACTGCACCGGCCCGG
>JAGGWF010000177.1 GCA_021157685.1 Planctomycetota bacterium
AAACGATCCCCTAAGGGATTTACGCTCGTCGAGCTTATCATTGTCGTCGTGATCCTCGGTATTGCCGCAGCGATAGCGGTTCCCATGCTTTCCAGTGCGGCGGATATGCAGGTTCGCTCAGCCGCCAATCGGATTGCCGCAGACCTGGATTATGCCAAGAACTTGGCGATCACCCATCAAAGCCGCTATTGCGTTATTTTTGATGAGGCAAATGAGTCCTATGAAATTCGGGTTGATCCTTTTGGTGTAGGTGATGTCATCGATCATCCCGTTAATCCTGGAAAATTTGTGGTCGATTTCTCCGCAGACAGCCGGTTGAGCCGTGTGGATATTGTGTCGGCGGATTTTGATTCCGGAACCTCGGTAAGCAATGTGATAACCTTTGATTATATGGGTTCCCCTTATAGCAGTACGATGGCAACTAATTTATTGACCGGACAGATTACGCTGCGAGACAAACAGAGTGGAAACTTTACGCTGACGGTCGATGTGGAACCCGTAACCGGCTATGTAACGATGAGTGGGTTTTAAGTTCATAGCATAGGAATTTGTATTTTTGTGGCACGGCCATTCTGGCCGTGATTCACGGGCTGGAAGCCCATGCTACCTTACACAGCTAAAAACGATAAGAGAAAAAGCGACTATGTTTGACTGTTTAATAAAATCCTTAATGAAACCCAAAGCACAGCCCATCGGTCTGGATATCGGTCACTCCGTGATCAAGATGATCCAACTGAGCCGACAGGATCAGATGATTTGTGTTGAGGCCGCCGAAGAAGAATCGCTGAACCGGACACTGGAACCCGGCTCGGACAAATGGCGTCAGCAGGTAAGCGATGTGATCAGGTCGCTGTATCAACGCGGCGGATTCAAGGGCCATGATGTTGTATCCTGTCTTCCGGGCGATATGCTGAAGATTAAAAGTTTGCGTTTGGATACGGATTGGGCCGAAACGGCTGAAGAAACCATGCGGACAGAAGTGGCCAGGCGGTTTGGGTTGGATGCTCAACGGGATGAGATTCGGTATATCGTTGCGGGCAATGCCTATCAGGGCGACCAGATCAAGAACGAGGTGATTTTCTTTGGGATCGGGCAGGAACAATTAAACCAGCACATCGAGTTGATCGAGCAGGCCGGACTGATTCCGGTTTCGCTGGATACGGTTCCTAATGCCCTGTTTCGATGTTTTAAAACATCGCTCAGGCGTCGTGAAGACCAGGACCTGGTCAGTGTCTTTGTCGATCTAGGCGCTCAGTTTACCACGGTCATTATTGGTCGGGGGCAGGAGATTGCCTTCGTTAAGCAAATTCCTATTGGTGGAGATGAGTTGAATGAACAGGTCTCGACTCGGCTGGGAATTCCCATCGAAGAGGCCATCGCGGTTCGTGACCGGCTGCGGAATTCTGAGACCGAACCTGTTGACGCGGAAACCAAACGGGCCGTTATCGATGCGATGAGCGGTTCGATTGAAAATCTGGCTCATGAGATTTCCCTTTGCTTCCGTTATTACGCGGTCACTTTTCGGGGCCAGCGTCCCACCGAGGCGGCCTTTGCCGGAGGCGAAGTGTATGAATTGGCCCTGATGGATGCGCTTCGCAAACAGTTGGGTGTGACGATCCGAGTGTCTGAACCCTTGCGGGGTTTTGATTTGACCGGTGCGAATTTTAATCGGCGCCGGAATCCTCAGATGTGTGAGTGGGCCATTTCGGTCGGACTGGCGCTAAAGGGGCTTGAGTTGGAAGAGATAAAACAAGGTCGAATTGAACAACGGAAAGAAGTGGCGGTTTAGCGTATGAAAGAAATCGATTTCATTCCCAAATGGCATAAAGCAGGTCGTGAGCGCAAACAGCGTTATATTCGCCAGTATGCGTTGATGGCGATTTTGGTTACGCTGATGGTTGGCTGGGGATTTGTCATCAATGGCCATATCGCGCATGTCAGTGCCGAGGTTGAAGGAATTCAGGCCGCGTTTGAAAAAGGTCGATTGCGGAGCGAACAGGCGACCTGTCTTGAAAGCCGGATCGCCGAAATGAGACAAAAAACG
The DNA here is from genome assembly GCA_021157685.1 of Planctomycetota bacterium. Taxonomy (GTDB): domain Bacteria; phylum Planctomycetota; class Phycisphaerae; order Sedimentisphaerales; family Anaerohalosphaeraceae; genus 4572-13. Next base: position 2,045 of record JAGGWF010000177.1, read on the forward strand.
ACCTTGCTGGATAAGATCGCGTCCCGGACAAAGATGACGGCGATTCTCGGCGAGTTGTCTTATTTGATTGGTGAGAATGTTATTTTGAGCAAGCTGTCATTGCAGAATGAGTTGATCCAAAATTCCGGAAGAAAGAACGCTTTCGCTTCTGCCGCTGTCGTGCGTGTTAGCGGTTCGCAAAAGAACGACTCCGACGATGTCATTCCTCTGTCACCATCTCATTGCAAGGTGGTTTTAACCGGCATTGCGGCCCGTCCTGCGGATGCGGCGGCGTTGATCGCCCGGCTGGAGCAAACGGACTATTTCAATCAAGTATCGCTGGTCTATTCAAAACCCAAAGAGGTTAAGGAAAGGGATGTGACGGAGTTTGAAATTCGCTGCTTTGTGGCGGATTATCGGCAATTGTAATAAAGGATATTCAATGAAGCTGGATAAACAACAATTGATTATTTTGGGCCTGAGTGCGGTGATACTCTGTGGTTTCGGGATATTTCAGTACATTCCCGTCATCCGTCAGAAGCACGCGATCCGGGACCGAATGGCGCAGCAGGACCAGATTTCCGAAACGATTTGTTCGCAGAGCGCTTTACTGCCCGAACTGAAACAGCAGGAAAAACAGCTTCAGGAAGAATTGGTACCCTTTTCCAAAAAGGTTCCTCAGGGGCGTCGCTTTGCAACGCTCTGGCAGCAGGTTGCCGATGTGATGAACGAGTGTAAATTGACTGATCAACTTGTTCAGCCCGGCGAAGAATTAAAATCCGACTCACTGTGCAGTATCCCCTTGACCTTTGAGTGCCAGGGTTCGCTGAAACAGTTGTTTGCATTTTTTCAGGCGATGGAAAATATGGATCGGCTGATTCGGTTCGAAGAAGTGAAGTTTGAAAACGACAGCGATTTCAATGCCGTTGTCAAACTCAACGCGAAAGCCAATGTTTATTATCAACCCGATAGCAGAGACAATAGTTAATCATGATGAATCAAAGAAATACAACGATGAATAAAAAGCCCGCACCAGGCGGTCTGCAAAACATCAGCCCCAAGGTGATGGCGATGGTCGTTTTGCTGGCCGTGATGGCGATTCTCTGGGGCCGGGTATTGCTGAAAGGCAAAGGTGGTCCTGCTACGGCGAATGCTCAGGATCAGGCAAGCATTCAGGAGATCGTCCCTGATTTGCCCCTTCAGATTGAAGCCGTTGAATTGCCCGTGCTGCCCGGCCGAAACGATATAATCTCGAACGACCTATTCAGCGCCGAGAACTGGACGGCCTTTGGGTTGAACCAGAACTCTAATACTCCCAATGGCGGCGTGAAAGTCGATGTGACAGGGAACACCGTTGAATTAAGGCATCGTGCCGGTCTAGAACGAATCGCCGGACGGCTGAAGCTGGAAGCGGTGATCTGTGATGCTCAGAATCGCCCCTTTCAGGCGTTTGTTGATGATAAAATCTTATCTGTCGGTTTGACACTGACGGTTAAAGAGGGACCTGACCAGTTCGTGTTAATGTTAGAAAAAATTAGTGAAAAGGAAGTTGTGTTTTCGTGGAATGAAATGTCAGTCGTACTGAAAATGGCTGAAACCTTTGAATTTTAGAAAGGATGGTGTTTTATGTTGGCAAAACGAAAAAATGCTGTAAGAAAGAGGTCGCTGGTTGCGGCCGGAGTGTGGATGGCAGCGGTTTTAATCGCCGTGTTGTTTGTGGGGCAGGCCCGCGCGGACGCACCGGCTGAAGACGCTGTTGTGCAGGATGCTGTACTGAGTCAGTCGATCCAGACGATTTCCTTTAAGAAGGATATGCCCATTAAGGACGCCCTTCGGATGCTGGCTCAGATGTATGAGAAAAACATCGTGCCATCAGCTAGTGTAGACGGCATTGTGACCGTAACCAATCTGTACGATGTAACCTTCGACGAAGCCCTGCAGGCGATACTCGGTACACACAAGTACGAGGCCAAGGGTAACTTCATCAAGGTTTACACGAATGAGGAATTTATGGCCGACAAGGATCGCTTTGAACATGCGATGATCACCCTGTATTACATCAACTC
>JAGGWF010000021.1 GCA_021157685.1 Planctomycetota bacterium
CCATCGGACTGCTGGTCGATGATACCATCGTGGTGGTGGAAAATGTGGAACGGCTCATGAGCGAAGAGGGGCTTTCGCCCCGGGACGCCACCGCTAAGTCTATGGAGCAGGTTACCAGCGCCCTGATCGGTTTCCTCCTGGTGCTGACGGCCTTGTTCGCACCCATGGCGTTTTTCAGCGGCTCGACCGGAATTATCTACCGTCAGTTCTCTGTTACCATCGTATCGGCCATGGTGCTGTCCGTGACGGTGGCGTTGATCCTGACACCGGTGCTGTGCGCGAATATCCTCAAACCGATTACCAAGGGGCACGAGGCGGCGGAGGGTGCGATACGGTTCCTGCGTCCGTTCTTTTTGTGGTTCGACCACGGTTTTAACTGGTTTCGCGACAGGTTTGTAAAACTCGTCGGCTACGGGCTTGCCCGGCAATTGCGTTTTGTGGTTGTGTATATTCTGATTGTGGGCGGGCTGCTCTGGATTTTCAAAAGTATGCCGACCGGTTACTTGCCGGACGAGGACCAAGGCATCCTCTTCGCTCAGATTATGATGCCGGCAGGTGCCACACTTGAACAGACTCAGGCGGTCGCAGATGACTGCCAACGCTATTTTCTCGAACACGAGAAGGAATCCGTGGAATCCTGCATGACGATTGCCGGTATGGCTTTTTCCGGCAGAGGCCAAAACAACGGTATGCTTTTTATCAAGCTGAAGGATTGGGATTTGCGAAAAAGACCGGATTTAAAGGCAAAAGCGATTGCAGGCCGTGCGATGGCGGAGTTTTCAAAAATCCGCGGAGCTATCGTCTTTGCCTTTCCGCCGCCCGCCGTCATCGAACTGGGTCAAGCTTTGGGTTTTGACTTTCAATTGATTGATCGCGGCGGCGGCGGACATAAAGCCCTGACGCAGGCCCGCAATCAGCTTCTTGGCATGGTGGCTCAAGACCCGCGACTGATAAAAGTCCGGCCCAACGGTATGGAAGATGTGCCCGAATACCGGATTGATGTGGACTGGGATAAGGCAGGCGCGATGGGCGTACCCATCACCTCCATTCACAATACCATTTCGGCGGCGTTCGGCAGTGCCTATGTCAACGACTTTATTCAAGCCGGACGCGTGAAGCGGGTCTATGTCCAGGCGGATGCTCCCTACCGAATGCTACCCAAGGACCTGGAAAAACTCTATGTCCGCAACGCAACCGGTAAGATGGTGCCGTTTTCCTCGTTTGCCTCCGGCCACTGGGCCAGCGGTTCTCCCAAGCTGGAACGATTTAACGGCTTTCCATCCATGAATATCTGGGGTGAGCCGACACCGGGCAGAAGTTCCGGTGAGGCCATGGACGCCATGGAGGAAATAACTTCTAAATTGCCGAAGGGAATCGGTTACGACTGGACCGGGCTTTCTTATCAGGAACGGCAGTCTTCCTCTCAGAAGGGATTGCTTTATACGGTCTCCATTCTGATTATGTTTCTTTTTCTGGCGGCCCTCTATGGAAAGTGGGACATTCCTATCTCGGTTCTGCTGATCTTGCCGCTGGGGGTCATCGGCGGTTTTATTGCTTCATCAATGCGCGGTTTGTCGAGTGATATCTATTTCCAGATTGGCATGATGAACACGCTGGGGCTGGCGACAAAAAATGCCATTTTGATCGTTCAGTTTGCCAAGGAAGGGGTGGAGATAGAAGGGCTGGGATTAGTTGAAGCGGCGATGCGTGCGGTAAAGTTACGGCTCCGCCCCATCCTCATGACATCGCTGACGACCGGTATTGCCGTGCTTCCCATGGCCTTTAGTACAGGGGCGGGAGCAGGTGCGATGGTGGCCATTGGTACGGTCGTGTTGGGCGGCATGTTCACCGGTACGATTCTGGTGGTCCTGTTTGCTCCGCTGTTTTATGTGATGATCGAAAAGACCTTTGGTAAACAAAGGAAAAGTGTAACCGTGAAATATATTGATGATAATCCATCAGAGGTTTAATGATATGAATAGACAATGGTTATTTTTATGGGTTGTAATCATCCTCTTTTTGGGTGGATGCACCATGGCACCGAAATATACCCGGCCCCAGGCACCGGTTCCGACTAACTGGCCGGAAGGTTCGGCCTATCAGAACAACCAACCCCCAGAGGGTACCTCAACTGCTGCGGATATCGGGTGGCAGGAATTTTTCACCGATCCGAAACTTCAGCAGATTATCGAAACAGCTCTGAACAACAACCGAGACCTGCGGTTGGCCGTTTTAAATGTGGAAAGGGCTAAGTCTCTTTATGGTGTTCAGCGAGCCGAACTGTTCCCGGCGGTCGATGCGACGGGGATGGGGAGCAAACGACGAATAGCATCAGACCTGACGCCTCCCGGAGAATCGAGGACAACCAAGCAATTCAATGTCAATCTGGGAATCACTTCGTGGGAGATTGACTTTTTTGGCCGCATCCGCAGCATGGAAGAACGGGCATTGCAGGAATATCTGGCCACGGACCAGGCCCGCCGCAGTGTACAGATTGCACTGGTATCCGAAGTGGCCAGAGTGTATCTGACCCTGGCCGCAGATCGGGAGAACCTCAACCTGACCCGGTCCACCCTCAAGGCCCAGCAGGCCGATTACAATCTCATTCATAGGCATTATGAAGTTGGATTAGCGACCCAGTTGGCTCTCTATCAGGCACAAACCCGAGTCGATGCCGCCCGAAGAGATGTCCCCCGCTTCACACAACGGACAGCGCAGGACCGAAATGCCTTGAATCTTCTGGCGGGTTCCCCGGTTCCGGACGATCTCTTGCCCCCTGATCTGGAAAGCGTCAACCCACCCAAGGATATGTCTCCGGGCCTGTCCTCTGAGGCACTTCTGAATCGGCCTGACATTGTGGCGGCGGAACATCGGCTCAAGGGGGCCTATGCCTTTATCGGTGCGGCCCGGTCCGCTTTCTTCCCCCGCATTTCACTGACCACCGCGGTCGGAACCGCAAGCGATGAGTTGTCCGGTCTGTTTGGTTCCGGCAATGGCACTTGGAGTTTTACACCGCAGGTTGCGATGCCGATTTTTGACGCCCGCGTCTGGGCGGCCTACAAGGTCAGTAAAGCCAATCGAGAAATTGTCCTGACCCAGTACGAGAAGGCCATCCAGACGGCCTTTAGAGAAGTCTCCGATTCTCTGGCCACCCAGGGCACCATTAACCAGCAGGTCTCTGCACAGCAATCGCTGGTCAATGCGGTTGAAAAAACATATGAGCTCTCAAATAAACGCTATACCAATGGGATTGACAGCTACCTGGGCGTTCTTGATGCGCAGCGTTCCCTCTATGCGTCTCAGCGGGTGCTGATCGAACTCCGCTTGGCCAAACTTACCAACCAGGTAACGCTTTATGCCGTATTGGGCGGTGGCGCCGAAGACTTGGAGGCATCCGAAATCGCTGTAAAGAAATAGCCACTTGGAGAATGATAAGATGAATAGTGAACCCAACGAAAGCTCACATGGCGAAAGAACCCGGGAACAAATACTTTGTGCAGCAGAAGTATTGTTTGCAGAAAAAGGGTTTAGCCAGACCTCAATCAGGGATATCACAGAAAAAGCTGAGTGCAACCTGGCGGCGGTTAATTACTACTTTCACGGGAAAGAAAATCTGTACACAGAAGTTTTTCGTCTTCATATGAGCACCGTGAGAGACCTGAGAATCAATGCGG
>JAGGWF010000224.1 GCA_021157685.1 Planctomycetota bacterium
ACCTTGGGTATCGATGGAGCCGAGGTGACGCATATCTGGACGCAGGACAAGACATTGTCACAGCATGTCGCAAAAGCTTCTCATATCAACAACATTGTCGACAATATGGAAGATTTAATCGGCAAGGTAGATGCAGTTCTGCTATCCCGTGATGACCCGGAAAATCATAAAGTAATGGCCAAACCATTTATCGATGCAAATATCCCCATTTTCATTGACAAACCCTTGGCTTTTTGCCGCGAAGATTTAAACTACTTTACCAACCAAACCGAAAGTGGTAAGTTCATCATGTCCAGTTCTGCCCTGAGATATTCAGCTGGTAATCAAAGCATGAGAGAGCACTTACCAACAGTCGGCAATGTCAAGCTTGCAGTAGCTGTCGGAGCTAAAGACCTGCGTAAATATGCTGTTCACTATCTTGAAGGCATGATTGCATTCCTTGGCGACCCTAAAGTCAATGTAGTTCAACATATCAGCGAATCAGGAAAGGACATCATATACCTTGAGCTTGACAATGGTATCTTGGCTACCGTGCATATTTTCAAAGGTATCACAAGCGGTGCGCTTAACATCTATGGCGACAAAGGAACCCTGAATGTTAACCACGGCGGAGCTTATGTTTGCTTTAGAGCCCAGCTCGTTGATGTGATTCGCTCTTTCAAAGCGGGTAAAGCCAGACTAGACTATTCAAAGACATATAATGTAATCAATGCCCTTGTTGGCGCAAGAGAGAGCTTGGGACAGGGTGGCAAGAAAATAAATGTGGGTAAATATTAAGAAAAGAATAAATATGCAAATGCAGCGGTTTGATTTAACAGGAAAAGTAGCACTAGTTGTCGGCGGCGGTGGGTATCTTGGCGTGCCGGTTTGCCGCGCATTGGCCCAGCACGGTGCGTATGTAGTCGTAGCCGATGTTCGAAAGAAAGCGGCAGAGAAAGCAAGCGAGTTATTGGCTGACGAAGGATTCTCGGTAGAGGCGGTGAGTTTGGATATTAGTGATGAAGATGTTGTCAAAGCCGCAGTAGATGACATAGTAAACAGTCACGGCGGTTTAGATATTGCTGTGAATTCGACTGCCCATTCGACTGGTAAGCCGATGGATCAGATGACAATGGCTGATTGGGAAAAAGGGTTGCGTGTTTCACTAAGCGGCGCATTTGTGCTTTCTCGGGAAGCTGGCCGAGTAATGGTTGCCCAAGGTAGTGGCAGCATCATTCAGTTTGGCAGTATGTATGGTAAGGTTAGTCCCGACCCGCGAATTTATGCTCCGAACTACAATGTGAATCCCATAGATTACGGCGCAGCTAAGGCGGGTATCTCGCAAATGGTGCGATACCAGGCCGTGATGCTGGGACCAAAGGGCGTGAGAGTTAATACCGTTATCCCGGGACCTTTTCCTAATCCTGTTGGCCAGGGTGGTAATGCGGAGTTTGTGAAAAAATTGAGCGACAAAGTGCCTATGGCCCGTGTTGGAGATGCTGAGGAGATTGTTGGAGCAGTCGTATTTTTGGCTTCCGATGCAGCAAGTTTCATAACCGGCGCAGAAATTGTTGTAGATGGCGGCTGGACCGCTTGGTAAAATATAAGCTGATAAAATATCGTCAAGTTAAATCTGGAATTTAAGAAAATGCAAATGCGTCAAAGTAAAGTTTTAAAAAAGCTCCGAAACAATGAAGTTGTAACTTGTACCAAGGTCAATCTCTCGGATCCAAGGGCGTCGGAGATAGCTGCTATGTGTGGCTTTGATTGTCTTTGGCTCGATATGGAACATGTACCCACCGATTGGCAGACGGTTGAAAACCAGATTCGGTCAGCCAAGATCTACGATGTTGATGTTATGGTTCGTATAGCAAAAGGGCCTTACAGTGATTATACTGTGCCCTTAGAAGCTGATGCTGCGGGTATTATGGTTCCTCACTTGATGAGTACCAAAGAGGCTAAGGAGATTGTTCACTGGACAAGATTCCATCCACTGGGCCGAAGACCCGTCGATGGCGGTAACGCAGATGGTAAATATTGTATGGTTGATTTCCAGGACTATATCAAGACAGCTAACAAAGAACGCTTTGTTAGCGTTCAGATTGAAGACCCCGAGCCACTGGATGATCTTGAAGAAATCGCAAAGGTGGAAGGCATTGATATGTTATTTTTTGGCCCGGGAGATTTCACCCAAGGTATCGGGGCCCCAGGTCAATGGGATAATCCCAAAATCGTGGAAACCAGAAAGAAAATCGCCGAAGTCTGCAAGGCCAACAATAAATTTGCAGGCACAGTAGGCAGTCCCGCTAATTTCCAGGAACTCGTTGACATGGGTTACCAGTTCATAAGCATGGGCGCAGATGTCGTAGCGTTATGGACATATTACAATGACATAATCTCAAAGATTAGCGACATAAAAGTAGCTTCATCAAATAGCGTTTATAAGGGTCAATAGGGAATGCTTTCGAGGAGATAAGTAACAAATGAAAAGGTTGATGGTTCTATTTGCGGCAATAACCATTCATATTTGTTTAGGCAGTGTCTATGCCTGGAGTATCTTTGGTTCGGCATTAAGGCAGGACTTTGGTTACAGTGCAGCGCAGACTCAGTTGATTTTTGGCTGTTGTTTTTTGGTTATTACCTGTTCGATAGTATTGGCTGGAAGATTGCAGGAGACAATGGGTCCCAGGCTGTTGGGAATGATATCATCGATATTATTCTTATTTTCATATGTTATAGCCAGTTTTTTTGCGGATAACTTTGTTGTTTTGTTGCTGTCAATGGGCCTGCTTTGTGGTGCTGGCGTGGGCTTTGGATATATATCAGCATTGGTGACAATAACGAAATTATTTCCTGATCGCTGTGGCTTGGCATGCGGGCTGGTTGTGGCAGGTTATGGTCTGGGGGCTATCCTTTTATCTTTTATTGCAGAGAAACTCTTTATTATGGGCTTTAATATCCAGCAAGTTTTTTTAAGAGTAGGACTGTTATATGGGGTTGTGATATTTATGTGCAGCAGTTTGCTGGTTGCCCCCCCGCAATCCGGTTCCAGTTCGAAACGGGTTCGTACAAAAAAAGTTATTAAAGATAGATCCTTTTGGGCAATGGCAATAGGGATGTTCTGTGGCTCGTTCGCAGGATTGTTAATTATTGGTAATCTCAAATCGATAAGCCTTGGATTCGGATTTACATCCATTCTGGCAGTGGTTTCGGTTACTTTTATGGCGATAGGTAATTCGGGAGGGAGGATATTCTGGGGGGCAGTATTTGATAGACGGGGAGAAAAAAGTATAGTTATCATGTTGGCGATGATCACTGTATCGGTCCTGATTATCTGGATTATGAAAGCGAATTTCTTGTCTTATGGATTAGCTGTTGCTTTTATGGCTTCGTGTTATAGCGGTTGTTTTTCCGTTTACCCTGCACAAGTTGGAAGGATCTATGGTACTGAGAGTATCGCAAAAATATATCCACTGATAATACTATTTCATGGTTTGGCCGGCCTGATAGCAGCATCTCTTGGCGGACTTTCATTTGATCTGTTTGGCAGCTATGTGCCGGCCCTGTTTTTGGCGGCTACGGTTATGCTGATGGGTGTCGTTGGGCATTATGTTTTATCAAAACCGCCTAAAGCTCTCTTGCCAGTCTTTGAAAATCGGATTCAACTCATGAATGAAATAGAGTAATCCAAAATTATGAAGAGTTGGTATACTCTTTCACTGGATTTATGGGCGTATCTTATACAAGGTCAAGTTGGACTTCAGTAGGCTTGGCCAACTGAGTGATAATGCATTTATAGAGTCTTTCAACGGCAAATTTGGAGCCGAGTGTTTAAATGAAAACGAAACCCCAAAAATGGGGGGCAATATAATCGCTATGGTTGGATATTATATAGTAATAAAAAATGAAGAGGGTAATTGAAAGGTGTTTGGGAAACAGAGAATTGGGTCGTCTGTCTCAGACAGCCATCGAATCCAATCGTTGGGTTCAAAAATCATTGTGCGACAAGCTCAGTAAGGTGTTTTTTTTAAGGGATAAGTTATGAGAAAGTATACTATGAACAAAAAAAATCACATCGGCCTTATCGTTGTTTTCCTGTTTACTTTATTTATTATTGGAGCAATTGGTGTTGCTCAGGCAGACTTAATAAATGGTTTGCCTGCTGATGGCCTGGTAGCTTGGTTTGATGCAAATGACCTTGCCGGTCTTTCGGATGGTGACCCTGTGACCCTGTGGCAAAAGAAAGCAGGTATTGCAGATGTAAATGACTTTGAAGACTGGAATTCAGGTGACAGTTTTGCCCCAACTTATGTTGCTTCTTCTTCGATTTTTGGAGGCCTGCCGTGTCTATCTTTTGTTAATCCGTATTTCGATGATTATCTTATAAGCCAAAATCTTGTTACAGATTATTTGAGTGGACAGTCTTTGACAGTCTTCTTTGTATCACAGGCAAATTTTCATGGACATTGGAATGCCGCGGTGCCTCAACTGTATTTTCAGGGCCACCAAGCTCTTATAGGAACTGCCTATGAAACTTGTTTAATAGGTTATCCGACAGATGATACAACGAGTGCAATAAGGACTTTTACTATTGATGTGCCGAACAAAGAAGCTCAAGGTTGGATGGATGGTCATTTAGAAGACACTGAGGATTTGAGCTCACTTCCTATTTCAGATTTTCTTTATGCTGGACAAAATGGACTTAGAGCCGGTGCGATGCATGCGGGTTCTTTGGCCGAGGTTTTAATATTTAACCGTGTACTAACCAGCTATGAATTGAACCAAGTGGGTTACTATCTAAAGGATAAATATAATATACAACAGGCGGAATACACCAAACCTCCAGAGGCTCCGAAAGTGCTTTACATAAATGACAGTACGAATGTTTATACCTGTGCGAGTCCATACCAGTTACCTGGACAGCCTTTTACTGATGATAAGCTTCGTGAAAGTGTAAACGAAGTAGCTGGTAAAGTTGATGTTCATATGCTTGAGGTTTACGGCTGGATTCCATGGTGGAACAGCACCGTTTATCCAGGTGATCAACATTATATTGACTGGGAAGATAGTACAGGCTTGCAGTCAAGCACATTCGGGCAATATATGAAAAATGGCGGTGATGTTATTGCAACATTTGTGGATCAATGCCGACTCACAGATCAATCACCATTTATTTCTTTCAGGCTTAACGACACACACCACCTTGATTATCTTGACCCTGCACATCCAAATGAAGCTGGCACAGAATACCTTAGCCAGTTTCTCTGGGATAATATTGATTATTCACTTGCGACTTATGTTGGTGATAGAAAGGGGCTTAATTGGATTTACCCGCATGTTGTCGCTCATAAACTGGCAATGATAACTGAGATATGCGAAAACTATGACATTGATGGGCTAGGGCTTGATTTTATGCGTGATGCATTCTATTTTGATACATCAGCAACAATATCCAGTCAGAGAAAAAGCGTAATGCTTGATTTTGTCGAATCGGTAAGACAGGTACTTAATGACACTTCCCCAGAGGGACAATATAGATGGCTTTGTGTTAGAATACCATGTTTAATATCAAGACATGATGCTCTTGGGATTGATGTCTCTGCTTTTGAACAAGCTGGCGTAGACATGTTCAATCTCTCTGCAACTGCATATAGTGTTCAGGATAATACTGACATCGCTACTATTAAGCAAACTCTTTCAACTGCCAAAGTATATCACGAATTGACTCAGGCGGTTTGGGTTCCTTCCTTTAGGAATATTGAAAATCTTGATGGGAACGCAAGAGATTTCCAACTGTATACTGCTGCGATGAAAGCTTATGATCGCGGCGCAGATGGTATAAGCGTATTTAACTTTGCGTACTATCGCGGAGCGAGCTATAGCGAACTGCCTTATTCTGAACCCCCGTTTCATGTTTTATCTGATTTAGGGAGCCATGAAAATCTTTTACAAAAAAACAGGCATTGGTATTATATCGCGGATAACTACTATCCTGTTCAGGTGCCATATACTTTTAATGGGCTCAGCAATAGAACATTTAATATCGACATAAATAAGACAGATCATTTGTTTAATGCCGATGGTTTATTACGATTTGTTTTTGAAGAAGATGTTGATCAGAGCCAGTGGTCAGCCCAGATAAATGGACATGATGTCGATTCCGTTGACATTATACTTAATCCTATAAATGATGATTATCAGACTCCCTTGGGAAGATCGGAGCAGTATCTCTGTTTTGGCGTCCCTATGGGATATGTTGAAAATGGCACAAATTCAATAAACTTAAGTAAAAATGATTCAGGACTCGCAGTTTTGCATTATATAGATTTGGTAATTTCGCCGGATCTATATATTTACGACTTTGACGATAACCGTTTGATAGATATTTCAGATTTGGGAGAAATGCTCTCTCACTGGCTTAATGATAACTGCGAGCCGGAATGGTGTCAGAGAGCAGATCTAAACCAGGATAGTTTTGTTAATCTATATGATTATGCAGACTTTGCCAGTTATTGGTTTGACGATATCTCTCAACCCGTTCCGAATTCTCTTAAAGCTTGGTATAAAGCTGATGACATAGAGTTGCTTAATGGCCAGATGGTTACAGAATGGCCGAATTCGTTTGGTCAGGCAGGACCATTCATAAAATATTCCGGTTCTCCCACATATTACTCAAGTTTTTCTGAGTTTTCGGGGAAACCTGCGGTAACGTTTGATAATTCAGATGCCCTAAAGGATTATATGATAGGCTCTAATATTGTCAGCCAATTTCTTGATAATAGCGAATTAACTCTTTTTATGGTCAGCAAAGGCAATTACTTTGGTATTTATAACGCTGGGATACCAAGACTGTACATGCGAGGTCATCAGTTTATTATAGGTGATCCGGGTCTAACCCTAGCGATGGGAAATACAGATGTAGCTATAAAGGTTTATTCTGCTCGTGGTGTCAAAGATGGTGATGGTTTCATTGAGGCTTGGGTGAATGGAATTAGCAAAGGTACTATTTCAACAACGGCTCAAGGTGGACTTTATGACTTTGGAGGTTCTGGGCATCTCTACATGCCATCTTTAGACAGCACTGGAACTGTAGCTGAAATAATAATATATGATGAGGCATTGGATCCAGATCAATTGAACGCGGTAGGATATTATCTTGAAAATAAATATGGGATTAGTACGACTTATTATGAGCCTTCCTCGGTTGAATATCCTGAAATATCAAATATCCCAATAGCTGTTGGGGGCAATTAAAATATTATTTTTCTGGCTCTTCAGAATGATTTGTGGGTAAAAAAAGAATGAATTGCCTTCGGCGAGGCTATTTTCATTCTTTTCAAACACCTGCCAACCGAAGCCAGATTTTAAAAACAAAAGCTGATAAAATTGACAGGCGCAAATCACTTGGAGACAGGAAGCTAAAGAATCCGACATTTGGATTTGAAAACTATTTCACAGTAGGCTTAGAAGAAAGAAAGATTTATGGGGCAAATAGAACAAACGATGCAAACCGTTGATTGGCTGGTTATTGCAGGTTATGCAATAGGAATGCTTTCGATCGGGATTTACTTTGGCCTAAAGGCAAAGACAAGCACCGATTATCTGCTCGGTGGAAGGCATATGAAAAGTTGGGCGGTTGGGTTGTCACTCTTTGCAACATTGTTTAGTGCGATTTCATATATGTCAATCCCGGGAGAGATCATAAAATATGGGCCAATGGTATTTTGTGGGGTATTAGCTCTTCCGCTTGTCTACTGGGCAACCGGCTGGTTTCTGATCCCTGTCTTTATGAAATTAAATATCACCAGCGCAAATGAACTATTGGAGGCGAAGTTGGGAATCAGTTTGAGAGTCCTGGCGGCGGTATCTTTTCTCCTGATGAGGTTGCTCTGGATGTCGGTGGTTATCTATATGTGCGCTGACAAAATTATCGTCCCGCTTATGGATTGGGGGCCAAAGGAGTCTCTCTGGGTCAGTATAACAATAGGATTGGTGACAGTAGTCTATACATCCATGGGCGGATTGAAGGCCGTCGTTTTGACGGATGTCATACAAACCTTCATATTGTTTGGTGCGGCAATCCTGTCGTTGCTATTGATTGGTAAACAGGTAGGAGGGCCTGTACACTGGATACCGGAAACCTGGCCGGAGGACTGGGTTCGTTTTTCTTTCTTTGATATGAAGGCAAGGGCAAGTCTGTTTGTGGCGATGATATCAACTTTTATGTGGTATCTCTGTACATCAGGCTCAGACCAGATGGCCGTGCAGAGATATTTGGCAACAAAAGATATTAAGGCCGCGAGGCGAGGTTTTCTCGTGTCATTGATCGCAAATTTGGTAGTAACGGTGTTGTTGGCAATTGTAGGATTAGGGCTATTGGCTTACTTTAAAGCAAATCCGCAACTATTAGTTCAGGGCCAGACCATAGAAAATTCGGCAGATAAACTTTTCCCAAAATTTGTCCTGATAGGTCTGCCGGTTGGAGCTACCGGGCTGGTAATAGCAGGGTTAATGGCAGCAGCTATGTCGAGTTTATCAAGTGGAGTCAATTCATCCTGCCTGGTAATCAGCAAGGACTTTTTTGAGAGGTTTAGTAAAAAGCAGCTATCTGAAAAACAACAAATTCACTTGTCAAAAATAATATCGTTGGCAGTAGGACTTGCTGTGATCACCGGAAGCCTGGTCGTAGGAAATATCAAGGGCAATATCTTGGAACTTACCTATAAAACAGCCAATTTGTTGGTGGCCCCATTGTTTGTTCCGTTCTTCATGGCGCTGTTTGTGAAAAAATCTCATGAAAGAGCGGTGTTCTGGGGGACAATACTGAGTATTGCGGCAGCGATTTTCATTAGTTTTTCGGAAGAGTTGTTCAATGTGAAGATCCCATTTTTATGGATAATTCCTGTCTCGCTTGTTATGGGAGTGATATCAAGTTGGTTGTTCAGTTATATAGTGCCGAAGAAAAAGAGTGTTTGATTTTAATATCTCTTCGGGTTAAATTCCCCGCTCCTTGAGGCGAAAAGTAAAACGAAAATCCATCATGATACCCCGTCTGCTTGCGGCGGGGAGATTCATTCAGAGAAACTGGAGTTATTATGATTAACACAGGAGAACTATTATGAGTAATATTTACCCTTGCGTACTTCGCAGATTAACAGTCTTATTTGTCTGGATGGTCTTTATTGGATATATTTTTGCGGGTAATATTACAGTTTCTATCAACAAAGATCAGAAACAAAGCATTCTCAGTAAAGAGAATGTTCAACAGTCAATAACGGCCTTTAGCTTTGAAGATTATGTTTCAAACCCTCAACCTGGCAGATCGGACCCTTTTCAAGGATGTGGCCGGACCTATGACTCTCCATTTGAAGGACTGTTAAAGCCAATCTCGCAAAACACCAAACTTACACCCCTTCCAAAAGCAATGGGGCTTCTTATTGAGAGTGATTCAGGCACAGTAGGCTTTCATGATATTACCAATAACGCGGCGTGTTCCGATGTCGGAGCAAATAATCTTATTTTCAGATTTGTAAACCCTGAAACCCCTCAAAACGCTGCGACCGTATCACATGTTGCCTTTACAATGACCGGCAAAGCAGTCAAAAACGGTAAGCTTAAATTCAGCCTTTACGATGTATCAGGAAACATCATACACACGGATTTTATTTCACCCGGCAGCCAATTAAACGGGTTGCGAACGGATATAGAATGTATTGCATATGATGGTAAAGAAGAGAAGTCACTAATCCACAAAGTTATCATTGAGAACACGGGAAGCGAATATTTCGTGATCGGAACGGGCCAATACCTGAACCAAAATGATTTCGCTTTTTCCGGATTTAAGAAAACGGACGAGCCTCTGATTTATTCGGCATCTGAAGAACCCAAGATTGTCCACTCAATGCAGTGGAAAAAACAATTTCAATCTGTATTATTTACTGATATGAGCCAAATCCGTCCAGAGGCCGCCCTGTCCCCTATTCGTAAAAAAGGAAAATGGAAAGTAATAGAATACGAAACCTTTGACTTCGAGGGGAAGGCCCTGACAATAAGCTCTGACTCTGAAGCTCCTCCAATAACACTTAAGATTAATCAAAAAGGATGGCATGCGATATATGTAGGGGTTGGAACTGTCGCAAATTTGATTCACTCGACACCCAATAAGCTCAAGGTCAAACTGTCATCCGAAAGTACATACGCAAGGATAAGCAATAGGCTAAAACTTGCCTCGCCCCGCAGGGATGTTATTGAGGAAATTTATATAAAAGCCGCGGACCTGACCGGCGAAGACATTGTAATAGATTCCGTCCACAACCAGCCCGCTCTTTTATGCTATGTGAAACTTGTTCCGCTAACTGAAGATGAGGTCAGGCAAATTAAAGAAGATCGGAAAAAAAAGGATGTAAAGCCAATGGTAGCCACTATCGATGGTCATGGATGGATTTGGCCCTTTAATGCCCAGACCAAAAATGATCTTAAAAACATGTTCTACTTTTTTAAGGACAGCGATTTTAAAATATGGTGGTATCAGGTACTCGGTGCCGATCTTGTTCATTATAAAAGTAATGTTGGTAATGTTCCGGGGCACAAAATAGATGCCTTCCCACGTCCGGCTGACAAATCATTCACGGAATCTGTTTTAAACCTGATATCAAAGGGAATCAACCCTCTTGAGGTCGCCCTCGATACGGCTCATGAGCAAAACTCTCAGATGCTTGTTATGGTCAGAGCACAGGGCTGGAAAGGGTCACATCCTTTGGAAGATAATTTCTCGAGCGATTTCTATGAACAGCATCCAAAGTGGAGATGTGTTGATTACGATGGTACGCCTGTTATGCACATGAGTTATGCGGTCCCTCAGGTGCAGGATCACCTAATTGATGTCCTTGCCGAGGCCCTTGAGTTCGGTTGCGATGGTGCTGGAATACTATTCCACAGAGGGATGCCCACTTTACTCTGGGAAGAGCCTTTCCGCATAAGGTTTAAGAAAAAATTTGGTGTCGACCCGCTAAAAATTCCGGAAAATGACCCGCGTATCTATGAATTGCGAAGTGATATCATGACTGAGTTTATCCAAAAAATCAGAACCCTGCTTGATGAGACTCAGCAAAAAACCGGCCGAAAGGAACATATGCCTCTGGCGGTATCCACTTTTTCTACCAAAAAAGATAATGAAAAATTTGGTCTTGATGTTGAGAGATGGATCAATCTCGGTCTTATCGATCAGATTGGTGTCGCATGGTTTGCTTACCACACATCACTTAAGAATCCGGTTGACATGGAATACTATGAAAGCATCACAAAAAATACACCTGTAAAAGTTTTCCCATTTGTGGTTGGCTGGAAACTTATCAGTCCCGCAGATCTAACGAACAAAGTGGCTAACTATTACGAGCAGGGAGCTGAAGGAATAGCCGTTTGGGATCCTTTCCCAAATTACGGATGGAAAGATGCTGAAGGTAATTCATGGCCGATTCTGAGTCGAATTGGGCACGAAAAAGAGGTGATAAGTGGCGATATATTATGTTACAAAACGAACAGAATTAAACTCAAAAGACTCGGCCAAAACTACTATAGCAGATGGTATCCAAATGTGGGATTTTAGCTCATAAGGCCTCTCTGCTGCGTATCCAATTTTCAAAGAGAACAGGGCATATATATGCCTATGGAGAACATATGGTTAATGACAAACAAAGCTTAACAAAGATAGTTGCCTTTGGCGATTCGACCACAGCTCTTGCAGATGGAGTGTGTGTATATACCGAACGTATTAAAAGAAGACTTATAGAAAGCGATCTTTTCGCGGAAGTTATAAACACCGGAGTGAAACTCAATACCACATCAGATGCCAGGGAAAGGCTTGAAAAGGATGTGATTTCACAAAAGCCGGATATAGCCATAATGCAGTTTGGCATAAATGACGCGACTGTTGATGTATGGAAAGATCCTCCGGAAAAACAGCCTCGCGTATGTATAGACCGCTACGAACAGAATATCAGATATATTATTCAACGGTTGCGTGAGATCAATTCAGAAATCTTAATAATGTCACCCAATCCTCTGTGCTGGACAGAGGAGTTAAAGAAAATGTATGGAAAGCCACCGTATATCCCGGAGCGTGTTGATGGCATGAATATTCTTTTAGCAGATTATGCAAAGAGGGTTATTCAGATAGCAAAAGAATTAAATGTATATTATGTGGATATCTATTCGGTGTACAGGTCTGAAAAAGACTGGATTGAAGGCAAGTTTCTCGTTGACGGTATCCATCCAAATGATGTTGGCCATCAGTTAGTTGTTGAAAATTTATGGCCTGTGCTTTACGATATGTTAACGAAATTGATAGGCAAGAGCAGTCCCTGCTTTTTAGATATTTAGTAGCGAGGTTATTTGTGAATAAAAGATTATTAGGCAAAAGCGGCATTGAAATCTCTGAGGTTTCTTTTGGGACTGTTAGTTTAGGTGTCCCATACGGAATAGGTATTAAAAACAGCAGCGACATGATAAAAATGGGCGATGCGGTCCTGTTATTGAGAGATGCTCTGGCTAAAGGGGTCAACTTCTTTGATACGGCAAGGGGATATGGTAATAGCGAAACCATTCTTGGTAAAGCATTCAAGGGCTGTAGAGACAAAGTGGTCATATGCACAAAACCATCTCATGTTTATGACAGCCATGCCGGCCAGTGTCTTCCTGGCAGTTCTGAAATAAAGAAAACACTTGATGAGTCATTGAGTGTAAGTTTGAATGAATTGCAGACGGATTATATTGATATACTAATGTCTCACGACAGCGCGATAGAGTTTATGAATCATCCTGCTGTGATAGATTTTTTTCAATCGGCAAAGAAAAAGGGTGTTGTTCGTGCAACAGGCATATCGACTTATACTGTGGAAGAGTCTTTGGGGGCCATAAATTCCGGATTGTGGGATGTGATACAATTGCCTTTTAATTTGATGGAACAAAGCCAGGCCCAGGTCTTTGAACTTGCCAGAAAAAAGGGCGTTGGATTGGTTATTCGTTCGGTTCTATTTAAAGGTATTTTGACTGATCGGGGCAAAAATATTCACCCTGAACTTGAGAAAGTTAAAAAGCACAGAGCGTTATACAAAGAGCTTTTAAATAATGAAATTAACACGCTTTCAGATTTAGCTACAAAGTTTGTGCTTTCATTTGATGAGATATCCAGCGTTCTACTTGGGATAGACAAACCTGAATATCTTGAAAGTGCCTTAAAAGTTGCCGATGGCAATTACTTTGACAGGGAAACTTTGGAAAAAGCCAGAGCAATGGATTTCCCTGACCCTGCTTTCTTGGATTTGCCTAAGTGGAATCGGTTAGGTTGGCTGTAAAATACAGGTTGAAGATCAAATTTTTTGAATGATATTTTGAGGAATATATGAATACAATGAATTTATTTAGTTTAAAAAATAAGGTTGTTCTGATTACGGGTGGTGCCGGCTTATATGGAAGATGTATTTTTGATGCTTTGCTTGGGGCGGGTGGAACTGTAATTTGTGCCTCCCGAAATCTTGAAAACATTCAGAAGGTTATCGAGGGGTTCAGATCCAAAGGCTTCAATCCTCACGCGAAATATGTTGATCAATCCGATCATGAATCAATTGTTAAGCTTAAAGATGAAATCAGACAAGAATTTGGCGGTCTTGATGTTTTTGTTAATAATTCAGTAGCTAGGCCTATGAGGCGTTATGAGGACCCCCTCGATACATGGAAAGAATCAATGAGTGTTAATGCTACGGGCATGTTTGACATTGTCCGTGAGATGGCAGATTTGATTGACCAAAAGGGTGGCGGTTCAATAGTTAATATCGGCTCGATGCAGGGCATGTTCGGCCCTGATTTCTCGCTTTATGAAAATACGGACATGGATTCAGCGCCGGACTATCATTTTCATAAGGGTGGCATGATCTCTTTAACAAAATACCTTGCAAGAAAGTTTGGGCCTAAGAATATCAGAGTAAACTGTATAAGTCCGGGAGGCCTGTATGTAGATCAGGACGAGAAATTTCTCGAAAAATATAACAAGAAAGTTCCCCTTGGCAGAATGGCAGGGGATGATGATATAAAAGGCGTCGTAGTTTTTTTGGCCTCACAGGCGTCATCGTATATTACAGGCGAAAATATTTTAATGGATGGCGGTTTACACGCATAATACTTGAAGGGTTAAAAAAATGTCAAAATTGTCAGGAGTTATAACTGCAATACCAACACCCTTATTGGAAAATGAAGATGCTGATGTGAATTCGCTAAAAAAGCTTATAGACTATGTAATTGATAAAGGTGCATCGGGCGTCTTCGTTCTTGGCAACATGGGCGAGGGCCCCGCTTTGCTGGATTCACAAAAATTAATTACTATCAAAACGGCAATTGAGTACACGAATGATAGAGTTCCGGTCCTAGCAGGCATACAGGATGTTTCACCCCGAAGAATGATAGAATTGGGTGGAAAAGTAAAACAATTAAAACCTGATTATCTCGTTATAACAACACCGTTTTATTATCGCTTTCCGCACACAGATAGCTTGGTTGGCTCAGTTGAAAAAATTGCTAATGAGCTTGATTATCCGATGGTATTCTATCACTGTCCCGGAGCGACTGGCAACAAAGTTTCTCTGGATGGTGTTGAAAGAATCATGCAGATTCCACTGATTAAAGCATTAAAAGATTCAAGCGGTGATATTTATCTGTTCACCGAATTACTGAGAAGATATCCAGATAAGGATAACAGGCCTTGTGCCATTTTGCAGGGCGATGAATCTGTTTATGATACGAGTCTGTTATTGGGCGCAGATGGTGTGGTAACGGGTGGTGGTACGGTCTTTGTAGATACCCTTGTTAAGCTTTATAACGCAGCAGCAGTTGAAAAGCATCAATTGGAAGCATTTAAGATTCAGCAAAAATTCCGCAAAGAGATGGATGAGATGCTTGGTTCCGATCTTTTGACTGATTGGATGTATGCAATTAAGACCAGACTAAAAGAAAAAGGCGTTATGAACAACAATGTTATTTTTCCATTTATGAAAAGAAATGAATGAAATCAAATAAAGGATGAATTGTATTGATCAGTGTAATCTGTGGATAGAAACAAAAACATGAAATCCCTATACCGTCACAAACAAAGCGGCGATATCTTCGCCATCGAGACCGATGAAGCGGGCAATGTCCGTTCCACCAGCGGCCCCTTGTTCAGCGATGACCTCGATCCGGCACTTCTGGACCATGACGAGTACTGGAACACCGAGGTCCAGGCCAAACTCGAACTTGAGCAGAGCGGCAAATAGATTACCAATGAGTTTTAAAAGGGGTTTCAAGTACTATTGCGAAATATTTTTGACTAATATGATCAAGATTGCAGAAAGGAAAGTTATAAATGCGTACTAACAAATGGTTCAGACAAGTATTGTGCATCGGCATAACAGGATTTCTGCTTGTGTGTACGAATAATCTGATTGCAGCACAGGGAAAGCAGGCGACATCCATTTGCCAATCAGCCAAAGCAGGTTGCGCGTTGGATTTATACATCTCCAACGACGGCAATGATGCATGGTCAGGTCGGTTTGCGACTGCTGACCGCAACAAAAGCGACGGGCCGTTTAAGACGCTCCAGCGGGCGCGGGATGAAATACGACGACGCAAACAGGCCCGCGCGGTTACGGTGAACATTCGCGGAGGTGACTATCTGTTGCCTCAAACTTTCGAGCTGTCATCGCAGGACTCTGGAACAAAGGACTGCCCCGTTACATACCAAGCGTATGAGAATGAAACTGTCCGCCTCATCGGCGGTCGCCGAATTACAAACTTTAAACCCGTAACGGACCCCGCCATTCTCAAACGGCTTGATGGACCCGCTCGCGGCAATGTCATGCAGACCGATCTGAAAGCTGCGGGCATCAGCGACTTTGGTGAGGTGGCTCAGGCGAACAAGACACTGGAATTGTTTTTCCAAAACAAACCGATGACGCTTGCCCGATGGCCAAACGATAGCTATGTCAAGATTGCCGATGTCGTCGGCGGTAAGCCGTTTACGTCACATGGTAAAACCGGGGATAAAATTGGCAAGTTCACCTACTCCGGGGACCGGCCAAAACGCTGGCAGGACGAAAACGACATCCACCTCCGCGGATACTGGTTCTGGGATTGGGCCAGCGCTTATCAAAAAGTCGAATCAATCGATACCGAAAAGCATATAATCAACATAAAACCGCCTTACCACCATTACGGCTACATGGCAGGCCATCGATTCTATGCACTAAATATCTTGGCAGAGTTGGATCTTCCCGGCCAGTGGTATCTGGACAGAAAGTCAGCAATTTTATACTTCTGGCCTCCAGCGGAAATGGCCAAATCCGAAATCCTTCTTTCGATGTTAGAAACGGTGATTTCAATGACGGATGCCTCATACATAACGCTTGACGGCCTGACAATCGGCTTCAACCGCGGCACAGCAGTGGCCATGAACGAAGGAGAGCATAATAATATCATCGGCTGCACACTGCGAAACATTGGCGGCAAAGCAGTTGTCGTCAAAGGTGGCACAAATCATACCGTCGCGGATTGCCAAATCAACAACACCGGCTTGGGAGGTGTCGTACTTATCGGTGGAAATCGCAAAAAGCTCATCCCCGCCAACCACACCGCACTCAACAACCATATACACAATTACTGCCGATTGCGCAACACCTATGCTGCTGCAGTAAGCGCAAAAGGCGTCGGATGCCGTATTGCCCACAATTTAATTCACGATGCGCCGCACATGGCCATCGGGATAAGCGGCAACGACCACATCATCGAATATAACGAAGTGTATAATGTCTGCACCGAAACCGACGACGCTGGAGCGTTCTATATGGGACGCGATTGGACATGGCGAGGAAACATCGTCCGCTACAACTACTTTCATCACATAGGCAAATACAAAAGCCTCTGCGGCGTAACAGCCATTTATCTCGACGACTTTACCAGTGATGTTGAGATTTATGGAAATATATGCTACAAGATATATCGGGGTGTTCTAATCGGCGGCGGCCGCGACAACGCCATCGAGAACAACATATTCATCGATTGCGATATTGCCGTACATATTGACTCACGCGGTGTCAGTTGGGCCAAATACTACATTGACGGCACTAACACTACGCTTAGTGATCGTCTCAATGCAATGCCGTATAAACAACCGCCGTGGTCACAACGCTATCCGAAACTGCTCACACTTTACGACGACGAAACCGGGGTGGCCAAATATAATAAGGTGGTGCATAACATCTCCTCCGGTTGCCCAAAGTGGCTCCATCTGCTCTACGGCTTGACGGATAAGATCGTTGAGGTAAAGGGCAATTGGGTCGGCGAGGACCCTCTTTTTGTTGATCGGAAAAATGAAGATTTCCGGCTGCGAGCCGACTCGCCTGCTTTTACAAAAGGATTTCAAAAAATACCCATAGAAAAAATCGGACTGTATAATCCTTGCGAAAGTAAAAAGTAAAACAAAATTTGCGTAAATTCGTAACTAAAAAATCTGCAGTAAAAAAGATAATCAGCGACCTGAAATAATGCCATGTCCGCATAATCCGCAGGGCAAAAACTTATCTGGTTTTCCAAAGACCCGCATCCGTTGTTCATTAGAGAAGGATGAATAATATGCCCGGAAATTTTGGGAGAACCACCGCGAAAAAACGAAAAACACCTCGATTTTTCGGCATTTTTGAGCCGTTTTTTCAATTGTTTTGCCAGATTTTTCGGTGCAACGGAAATGGAGAACGAAAACGAATCCGCTAATTCAAAAGAAAAAAAGAAGTTACAGAAAAAATGTTGCTTAATCCGAAATAATCGATGGACATTTATCCCATTCACCTTTACAATTCAAGAGTTGGGTTGTCGTAGAAATTGAAATCTTTATTCTATCACAAAGAAGGCGGCTATATGACCTTTCAAATGAAGCGTCCGTATTTCATGTGCTTGACGGTGGTTTGTATTGTCCTGAACGGTTGTGCATTAAAGAAGGGACTAACGGATTATCCGGTCGGTTCGATGGAGTACCCTGAACGGGCCGTAACCCTGCGCGCATCGAGTTATGATTTGAATTGGGAGAACGGAAACGCCGATGCAAAGGCATTCGACCCGGGTCAAACCCGAACCCTTGCGGAACTGGAAGGTCCGGGCCGGATCACTCATCTCTGGTTTACGATTTCCGCAAATGAGCGGGGCTATCCCCGCTCGGCTGTGATTCGGATCTATTGGGATGGACAGGATGAACCCGCGGTTGAAGCGCCTTTGGGAGATTTTTTCGCTGTTGGTCACGGGATGAGTGTCAATGTGAACAGTTCGCGGGTCGCCACTTCGTCGTTTGGCCGGGCCTACAATTGTTACTGGATGATGCCGTTTCGCAAATCTGCACGTGTTACTGTCACCAATGAATCTAAGAGCCATGATTTCCTACTCTATTGGTATGTCGATTGGGAAAAACGTTCCGTTCCGGATGATGTTCCCTATTTTCATGCTCAGTACCGTCAGGAAAATCCGGTGCGGCGGGGCCAGGATTATCTGTTGGCCGATATCGAAGGCCGCGGCCATTATGTCGGGACCGTGTTATCGGTTCGCATGAGCCAACCCGGTTGGTTTGGAGAGGGCGACGACCGTTTTTATGTCGATGGTGCTGAAACCCCAACCATTCACGGCACCGGAAGCGAGGATTACTTCAATGATGCCTGGGCATTCCGTACCGTCAATCGGCCTAATTATGGAGTCTCGATCTGGGAGGGGATGACGGTCGGAGGTCGCATGACAGCATATCGCTGGCATGTGAGCGATCCGGTGTTCTTTGATAAATCGCTCAAGGTGGCCATCGAACATAAAGGCAATACTTTTTATGAAGATATGACCTTGTTCGGTGGTTACACGGATCGGCGACCGGATTTTTATTCTTCTGTCGCGTTCTGGTATCAGCAGGGCAAGGCAAAGCGTTTCTCTAAAATACCGCCCGTAGAGGAACGAATGGTGCCGTACACCTTGATACAGGTAGATGAAACACTGGCCGATGCACTGCCGGAAAATGTTGTGATTCATGGGGACTATTCGTTTACCAACAAAAAGGGTTTGTTATTTACACCGGAAAAAGAGTCCGATGCCTTTGAGATGCCATTTGAGGTTGCAGAGGAAGGGAACTATCTGGTGTTTGTTCGCCTGTGGCCGCGCAATGATGCAGGCACATTTGATTTTTATCTGGACGGGCAGCTTCTCGTCCAATCAGAAGACCTTTGCGCGCAACATAACTTTGTGACGGACTTGAAACTTGGGCACAAGCACCACAAACTTGCCAAGGGAACCCATACGATCAGGGCGGTCAATCAGTATAACATAAAAGGGACACGTAATCTTTTTGTTGATGCGATCGTTTTAGAGCCGGTCGGCCAATTTGAGGAAAAACCCGCACAACCGTAGTAGCCATGATTCAAACAGGCCAGCTGAGACCGAGGGTAGGTGTCCGGTACAATAGCATTCGGCACGGTTGTTGCTTTGGCTTTCTGGCGTTAAAAAAGTTTCAAAAAAATACAAATTGTTAAACTAAGCAGCTTACGCGACGATTTCTTTCGTGCTTAAATGCTTTCATGAGCAAAAAGAGACTGAAAATCAAAGATCATCAGCTTGAAGGGTCCTATCCCATTTACCGTTACAATTCAAGAGTTGGGTTGTCGTAGAAATTGAAATCTTTATTCTATCACAAAAAAGGCGGCTATATGACTTTTCAAATGAAGCGTTTGTATTTTATGTGCTTGATGGTGGTTTGTATTGTCCTGATCGGTTTTGCATTAAAAAAGGAGGAACTAACGGATTATCCAGTCGGTTCGATGGAGTACCCTGAACGGGCCGTAACCCTGCGCGCGTCGAGTTATGATTTGAATTGGGAGAACGGAAACGACGATTCCAGGGTATTCGAACCGGGTCAAACCCTAACCCTTGCGGAACTGGAAGGCCCGGGCCGGATCACTCATATCTGGTTTACAATTACCGGAATTGAGCGGGGCTATCCCCGCTCGACGATGATTCGAATCTATTGGGATGGACAGGATGAACCCGCGGTTGAATCGCCGTTGGGAGACTTTTTTGCCGTTGGTCACGGGATGAGTGTCAATGTAAACAGTTCGCGAGTCGCCACTTCGTCGTTTGGCCGGGCCTACAATTGTTACTGGATGATGCCATTTCGCAAATCTGCACGCGTAACGGTTACCAATGAATCCAAGGACCATAAAATCAGACTCTATTGGTATGTCGATTGGGAAAAACGCTCCGTTCCAAGTGATGTTCCCTATTTTCATGCTCAGTATCGACAGGAAAATCCGCCGCCGCAAGGCCAGGATTATCTGCTGGCCGATATCGAAGGCCGCGGCCATTATGTCGGGACCGTGTTATCGGTTCGCATGAGCCAACCCGGTTGGTTCGGAGAAGGCGACGACCGTTTTTATGTCGATGGTGCTGAAACCCCAACCATTCACGGCACCGGAAGCGAGGATTACTTCAATGATGCCTGGACATTTCGTACTGTCAATCGGCCCAATTATGGTGTCTCGATATGGGAGGGGATGAATATCGGTGGTCGCATGACAGCATATCGCTGGCATGTGAGCGATCCGGTGTTCTTTGATAAATCGCTCAAGGTGACCATTGAACACAAAGGCAATACTTTTTATGAAGATATGACCGTGGTCGGGGGTTACACGGATCGGCGACCGGATTTCTATTCCTCTGTCGCGTTCTGGTATCAGCAGGGCAAGGCAAAGCGTTTCTCTAAAATACCGCCCGCAGAGGAACGAATGGTGCCGTACACCCTGATACAGGTGGATGAAACACTGGCCGATGCGTTGCCGGAAAATGTTGTGATTCATGAGTCCCCTATGTTTACCAACAAAAAGGGTTTGTTATTTACACCGGCAAAAGAGTCCGATGCCTTTGAGATTCCATTTGAGGTTGCAGAGGAAGGGAACTATCTGGTGTTTGTTCGCCTGTGGCCGCTCATAGATGCAGGCACATTTGATTTTTATCTGGATGGGCAGCTTCTCGTCCGATCAGAAGACCTTTACGCGGACCAGCACTTTGTGACGGATTTGAAACTCGGGCACATGCACAAGTTGACCAAGGGAATCCACACGGTTAAAGCAGTCAATCAGTATAGCAAAAGGGGAACGCATAATCTGGTTGTCGACGCGATTGTTTTAGAGCCGGTTGGCCAGTTTGAGGAAAAACCCGCACAGCCGTAGTAGCCATGATTCAAACAGGCCAGCTGAGACCGAGGGGAGGTGTCCGGTACAATAGTGTTCGGCACGGTTGTTGCTTTGGCTTTTTGGCGTTAAAAAAGTTTCAAAAAAATACAAATTGTTTAAAGGGGGTATCTCCTTAGCTCCAGCGAATACCATATGTTGTGGCTGGGTAAGTTGGTACTCCGAGTCTGTCAGGAATCTTGGCATAATATGCGTTTCTGAGCAGAAAATGGTGTTCAGAAACATCTA
>JAGGWF010000083.1 GCA_021157685.1 Planctomycetota bacterium
CATCAATGTTATCATCTCTTCAATTGTTTTTTCGGTACATTCATCCTTAAGTGAACCTCAAACTGCTTCCAAACTGCTTCCATTATAGAAATTTTTAAAAATTTTTCACCCCTAAAAACCCCATTTTTGCCTTTCCTGCAGGAAGCGGTTACCGTCGCAACTGCTTCCAAAACCGTTTCCACTGTTTCCAGTTTAAGCAAAAACCGTATTTTTCGCCTTTTTTGCGGGAAACAGTTTGCTGCAAAACCGTTTCCACTGTTTCCAGTTCAGGATTTTCGATTTTTTGACACCCAACGAAAACGCATTTTTCGCCCAATAAAACCCTTGGTGACGATCTCATGGAAACACCCCTTAATTAAACGCGAAACAGTTTACTGCTTAACTGTTTCCAAACCGTTTCCATGTTCATTTCAAACATAAAATTCGGGCAGTGATATTGGACTGCGAATGAGATGGATTAGTTAGGAATGAGAACAATGGCAAAGCAATTATTGACATCGATGCAAGTGGCCAAACGGCTGGGGATCTGCCGGGCGAGGTTTTATGACCTGAACTGCAGCCCAAACTCGTAGCGAAGGGACTCAAAGCGACCCGGGTCGGAAAATACAAAAAGTATCTGGAATCGTCGCTGGAGGAACTGATCGACAAAGCCATCAGGACCGACAGGCCGGTGGTCTGAAGAACACAAGTATATAAGGATACAGGAATGTTTGAGACCTAAAGACTCAAGGTCATTGATAAAACTCTGATACTTATTCTTTGGTTCTTTCTTCAGGGGTTTCACTTCAGATTTTGTATTTACTTTTTTTACAGTATGAGTAGCATTTCTGGCAGTATGAGTCTGTTATCAGGCAGGCCTATGAGATGACGATCGATACGATGCGTGAGCATTTTCCTGATACCAAATATGTTTTTGAGACTTCCGGCTATACGCTTGATCAAATAGCGGAAAAGACGCCCGGTGTTCTTGAGAAATTTAAAAATGCTGTTGATATCCTCCTAAGGAGGTTTTTGGGATGACTTTTAGTTACTATGAGTATTCAGGAAACGTTTTTGATGCAGATATGAAGCGAATGGAAGCTGACCCTGCTTACTCAAAAATGGTGGAACATTGCGCAAACCTTGCCAAATTCCGCTTGATAGTGCACAAAAAAATGAATGGTGGGTAGATACCGTTGGCTTTTCATAGTTTCTTCGAGCTCCCTTTTGTTTTAATTAAACTTCTGACCAAGCCCATGCTGTATGCAACAACAAGCAATGTGATGTTTACTAGGGCAGATGTCCAGTACTCGTGGAATTCGAAAATTAGATTTTCCGGAAGCCAGTGGAAAAAACTAAGCATAAGATAAATGTTCAAACCTATAGCAACAAGCATCCCTGTCAGAATGGAAGTGTTGTCCACGCGCTTTGTAAAAAAGCCCAGCATGAATATTCCCAGTATGCAACCGCCGAATATTGATAATAGGATAAAACCCAAGTCGATGATTGACTCCCTCGGAATGAAGTGGAATGCAATTGCGCCTGCAATCATCATTGCGCCTGCAAACATTGCAAAAATCTTGGCCATTTTCAGATAATACCGATCATCTCTTCCTTTTGCTATGTACCTCTTGAGAAGGTCAATGGTTACAAGGGTTGAAATTGCGTTGATGGAAGAGTCCAGTGAACTCATCGCAGCTGCCAGGCAACCTGCCACTATCACGCCAGCAACACCCGCCGGGATTTTTGTCAATATAAAGTAGGGCAGAATCTGGTCGGGGTTCATTGTATCTATGGCAGGGTCTGGAAAAACTTTGTAAAGAGCAAATAAACAACTGCCCAGGAAAAAGAAAGTCAGCCAGGTTGGAACGCTCATGATCGCACAGACCGCCGTTGCCTTTCTCGCCTCTCTGGTGGATTTGGCGGCGATATATCGCTGTACCACATTCTGATTGCTGGAGTATTCCGTGGTAAAGCCGATCAGGCCAATAAACAGCATCGTGAAGAATGTTCGCTCGTTGAGATTCCATTCAAATGATCCGATGCCGAATTTGTTATTTGCAATTCCGATGTCAATGATTTGTGATACCCCCCCCGGCATTTTAAACACGATAACTATAAAACAAATAACCCCGCCGACCAACAGTATTATCGTCTGCACGACATCCGTCCAGATAACCGCTTCTATACCGCCAAGGACGGTATAGAAGCTGATGAAAATACCGCCGATTATGACGATAAGTATGATGTGTTGACCTGTCATAAAAGCTATTGGAATAGAAACCAAGTATAAAACTGTACTTAGCCGCAGGAGCTGGAGGAAAATAAAACTGCATGACGCATAGAGCCTTACCCAGTGCGAGTAGCGGTGTTCAAGGAACTCAAATGCGGACGTTATTTTTCTCTCACGAAAAAACGGAACAAAAAACATTATTGCAAATACCGCCACGATTGGCAAGGTCAGGTTTGGGATAATGTTGCGATAGTCCAGTGCATAAGCCGCTGCGGGTAGAGCAAGAAATGTTACCGAGCTGATGGAAGTACCCAGCATCGACAGGCCAATCGCCCAGCCTGGGAAAGAACGATTGCCTAGGAAATACTCTTCCGTGGTATTATTCTTTTTGGCAAAGTAAACACCTACCCACGCCATGCCGACCAGAAAAACAAGGATTGCGATTATATCCAGCAATCGAAATTCGACGATATTTCCCGCCCTGGATTCTGCTAATATCGTATGAAGCATTTTGAAATCCTTTTATTATTACGGTGGAATTAAAGTTCGGGAGTTTTTACTTGAGAACAGGAACAAGTCTATAACAGCTTTGGGTTGTATTTAATGGGTTAACACCTACCCAGAAGATTCCGACAGAGTATTTTTTTGGCTGTGATGGCCGTACCACAATAGCGTTTTTCCAGAGTGTATAATCTGAATAGAGTTGTTGTTTTATAATTCCTGATATTGTTTGGTACATCGAGGTTTCAGGATTGGGGTAGGGCTGACCGGCGTCAAAGGCTATGGGTGTTGCGTCTAAAAATGGAAGCAGTAGCTCTTTAACTAATGAAATAGAGCGGGCCTGTGAAAGTGTGGAGATAGCAAATAGGGTTAATATAAACAAGAGCGGGTTTTTCATAAAACCTCCGAATTATGATCTGAAATGCTGATATTTGTCTGTAAAAAGTTTTTATATATACGCCCGAAACTACGGTTTATTTGCAGTTAGGAACTGCGCATAAATAACCTGTCTATTTCTCATCTCAGCTTCACATCATCTTCAGCCGAATCTCAATCGCGAAATCCTCGATATAGAATAGCTATGCCTGCGGTTTCACTGAATCGATTGCGACTGAATCTAATGCAAATCTGAGCGATCAATAAACAGTTTATTCATACGCCGTCCCTTAAAGAACAAAACTCATGGTCTACAGTATGGGATTTCGGGTTTGGTAAGTCAAGGCAAAAACCTTGATGCTGTTGAGCATAATGAGACCATATTAAGATATCATCTTTCTTCGTATCGAGAGCGCTCAGTAATAGTGCAAAAGTCTCTGGTAAGGCCCAAGCTCGGATTAAAAAGGCAATGGATAAGGCGGGTTATTTTTTGGAGGTGTATAAAAAGAAGAAGAATTCGCCAATAACCAAGATGAAAAACATTGCGTTTTTAGTTCTGAGTCGTGATGTGCTTCAGGATTATTCTTCCACTTTCAGCAAGACAACAAGAGCAGTAAGCTCAGCTATTGTTCAAATGCACGCAAATATGATGCATGCGTATGTTGATACGCTGACAGATCTTCTGCCTGCGGTTTTCAATGGCACAATATACACCCAATTACTGACATCCCAGCCATCTAAGTATTTCGTTTGACTGAAATCCGTATCACCACAAAACCGAATACTCTTAAAGCCTGCTGCCCGGCATAACTTGGCAGCCTTGTCAAGATAGCGAAGTCTTGTGGAGCGAGCAAAAAGACGAGTTTGTTAGTTTTGCCGAACGATTAGAACAGCACCTTAAACGTCTGAATTTATTATGCGTCAATTACAGGAGCCTTGCTTGACAGGTTCACTCACAGAATCCATATCATCGAAGCCAAAGGCCCCAGCTACAGACTGAGGCAATCAAAGAAAAAACTCAAAGGTATGAAAGATACGGACCCAAACAGCCGTGATGACCCTGGCGATCGGGACGAAGAGGAACACAGGATCACCCCTGAATAAGCAACTTGTTGAGACAGCGAAAAAGTGAATAGAAATTTAATTGACACAGCGTGTCAGATGGAGTAGGTGTAGCTTGGGTGCCGTAGTTTTACTCCGCCCTTTGCAAGTGGGATTGTAGGTATCCATGGGGGCGATAGGGAAGTAGAAAAATTGGACAAAGCTTCCTTGTTATCTGTCTTTACTAAACTTGCAGCTGTTTTTCAACAGCATGGGAAACATCAGAATTGATTATTGACAGCCGGGATGGTCTCGGCTATATGGATACTGGGCGGTATATTTTCATTCCGCCATTTGCACTGTATCGTTATCCTTCTCAGGAGGCTTTTGGGATGACTTCTGTTATGAACAACTTCTACAGCCAAAAATATTTATTGGCCACATTGGGTATTTGTCTTTTTATTTCTTCCGTTACTGCTCGTGCGGAACAGATGGAACGAATTAGATATAACAATCCAGGGTTAATTGTTGATCTTGGAGTTGGACTGTGGGCTTGTCCACTGCCAATAGACTATGACCATGATGGTGACTATGATTTGCTGGTTTCCTGTGTCGACAAACCTTATGCGGGCCTGTACTACTTTGAAAATATTGATGGTAATACTAAAATGCCAATATTCGAGTCAGCAAAGAAACTGGCCAATGGACAGAAAAATATTCAGATATCATATATTGACGGCAACGTGCATTTTTTGACCTTGAACCATGAACTGGTAAACTTCAGAGAAAATAAATTTACGAAGAAACTTGAAATTTATCCAAAAAAGAATGTTCATCAAACAAATACACGAATTCGAGCAAACCAATGGAAATATTGTGACTTTGATGGGGATGGAGATTTAGATTTGATTGTTGGTGTTGGCGACTGGACAGACTATGGGTGGGACAATGCTTTTGATGGAAATGGAAAATGGAAAAATGGCCCTCTGCATGGATATGTTTACCTCCTGCGAAACAACGGGAGCACGGATAAACCTGATTACGCAGACCCCGAAAAGATAAAGGCTAATGGCAAGCCTATTGATGTGTATGGTATGCCGTCTCCCAATATAGCAGATTTTGACAAAGATGGCGATTTGGATATTATCTGTGGGGAATTTATCGATAAGTTCACTTATTTCGAAAATATCGGGACACGGAAAAAACCACGATATTCACGAGGCCGTTTTTTGAAATATGCTGACAAAACATTAAAGATGGATTTGTGTATGATTACCCCTGTCGCAATTGACTGGGACAAAGATGGTGATATTGATCTGGTGGTAGGCCAAGAGGATGGCAGAGTTGCCTTCATGGAAAATACAGGCAAAATCATCAATCGTACCCCACAATTTCTGCCGCCAGTTTTCTTCCAGCAAAAAGCTGATTATGTCAAATTTGGCGCCCTGAGTACGCCTTTCAGTTTTGATTGGGACAGCGATGGAGATGAAGATCTGATTTGTGGCAACACTGCAGGCTACATTGGTTTTATAGAAAACCTTGGCTTCAGTGGCCATCAGCCAAAATGGGCTGAACCGGTATATCTCAGAGCAGATGGGGAAATAATTCGTATTATGGCTGGCAATAACGGGTCCATTCAGGGGCCATGCGAAACCAAATGGGGTTACACCGCTGTGAATGTTTCGGATTGGGATCATGATGGTCTTGCTGACATTATTGTTAATTCAATTATCGGCAAAATAGTGTGGTTTAAAAATATTGGAACTATTGGTGCACCACAACTTGCCGCCTCTAAGCCTGTTGAAGTCGAATGGGAGACTTCTGCGCCGAAACCTGCATGGAACTGGTGGCAGCCTGAAAACAAAGAACTGGTAACTCAGTGGCGCACGACCCCTGTTGTTATTGATCTGAACAAGGACGGCCTCAATGATCTGTTAATCATTGACCATGAAGGATACCTCTCACTATTTGAGCGATTCATGAAAAATGAACAACTCAAATTATATCCAGGCAAAAGAATATTTAGTGCAAAATCGGCTTCAAAATTTGACAGTAAGGGCAACGGGCAAAATGAGTCGGGGGGATTGTTACAACTCAATAATAAACAAGCTGGAGGCAGCGGCAGACGTAAATTTTGTATAGTTGACTGGAACAATGACGGAAAACTTGATTTATTGGTCAATGGCATAAATGTCAACTTCTTACGTAACATATCGACCGTAAAAAACGAGTATCTATTTATAGATTCAGGCAACATTCATTCCCACATTCTCGCAGGACACACCACCAGTCCCACTGTCGTTGATTGGGATAAAAATGGTTCTTTGGATCTTCTGATAGGTGCCGAAGATGGACATTTTTACTATTTAACCAATCCTGCAACGGCTAAATGACTTTTTTGAATTATAAATTCGGTGCTTGCGTCGATACATATACAGAATGCCATTATTTGTCGAAAGCTCATCCGCAACTTCTCCTCGACTTAAGGGAACCTCTAAAAAATCATTTTGGCGGACAAGCGAATCTTTTTGATTCCGGTCGGCGTCAGGAAAAAACCGCCTTAGGAACTGCGCATAAATAACCTGTCTATTTCTCATCTCAGCTTCACATCATCTTCAGCCGAATCTCAATCGCGAAATCCTCGATATAGAATAGCTATGCCTTCGGTTTCACTGTAATCGATTGCGACTGAATCTAATGCAAATCTGAGCGATCAATAAACAGTTTATTCATGCGCCGTCCCTTAGCTTCGGCTAAAGCTGATTTCCCTTCCTTGCCGGACATCAAAAATCTTCTACTTGCCGCTCAAAAGCAATTATTAGAGCCACCCTTAACTTTTCAGCAAATCATTTTCTATCAGGTATTTCTTGATAATCGCCTTTTCTTTTTCGCGGAATTTATGAAATGGCTCCTCAACAAAATCACTGCATATCCCCATAAGCCCCAATGAACATTTCACCCCCTTCAAAAAACTTGAACTATATCTACCCGCACTGTATATCGTCGTGCTGATCTGCATTACTTTCCTGTGTAATCGCCTGACTTTTTCCAAGTCTTCTGCCGCAGCAGCATTATAAAGATCGACAAAAATCTTTGGTGCAATATTAGCACCACCCGACACCCCACCGTGGGCGCCTAAAAGAACCGCTTCCGCCAAAAGCTCCTCAGGGCCAACCAAAAAGGAGAAATCAGATCTATCAATAAAAAGCTGTTGGACTTTATGAAAATAAACCATATTGGCGGAACTGTCTTTCAGGCCCACAATACCCTTCATATCCGCGGCTTTTCTAACCGTTTCAGGCCCAATCATTACTTTTGTACAACCGGGCATATTGTACAGAAAAAGGGGTAACGGAAGTTCTGAAGTTAAATGGCTCAGGTACTCCAGAAGTTCGGGCTGATCTGAAGAGAAATAATAAGGCGGGGCAAGGACTACCGCATCTACGCCCTGTTCATAAGAATGCTGTGAAAGCTTTATTGATTCCGCAAAAGAAGTATCTGTTATGCCTACCAATAAGGGAACACGGCCTTTGACTTGCTTAACTGTTCTTTCTATAAGCTCATATCGAAGTTTGTAACTGAGACTGGGTGCCTCCCCGGTTGTGCCAAGGATAAATAAGCCGTGCACACCACCTGAAAGAATATGTTCAATCAGTTTCTCAAGACCTGCTACATCAAGTGTATCTCGATCAAGCAAAGGCGTGACCATTGGCGGTATGATGCCCTTTAACGGCTTTGGTA
>JAGGWF010000160.1 GCA_021157685.1 Planctomycetota bacterium
CAGCACTTTCATGGCGTACCGAATATCCTCCGGCTCCTTCGTGGGCTTGCCGTTGGGGTCCACATAGTAGGCATCGGCAAACGCCATATACGCCCGCACCAGATCCGGGATAATACGCACATCCCCCTGAAGCGGCACATCTTTCTGGAAAAGCTGCTCCTGGAGCAGTTGTTTGGCGCATTCGACAGCCACGGCATAGTCGGTCGTGGCATAGCGGGAGCCAATGGTTTTGAGCGGCCGTGCTTTGACCTTTTCATCACCGGGCAGTTGAGCTTTCCACCACCAGCGGCCGTTGCGTTGATAGAGTGATCCGGGCAATTCCTTGGTTTTTTGTTTGCGTCGTTTCTTAGCCATTTTCGTCTTTCCTTGTAACTGAACATTCGATTTCCTTTAAAACCGGCGGTTCTAAAAGTTACAATTCAAGGTACAATGGCTTTTGACCCTGTAAAACGGGCACAAAAAAAACCTTGTAAGTCATCCACTCACAAGGTTTTAAGAAAAAGCCAACGGAGGGAATCGAACCCTCAACCGCCGGTTTACAAAACCGGTGCTCTACCGTTGAGCTACATTGGCCTAAGTTGATATTTTATATCATGTTACACAGCTACTGAAACAGCTTTTATTTTCCCTAACCAATTCTATCGTTTCAGGTTGCTCAGGAGGAAATGGATTCTATCTTTTCGGAGATAGAATTTCAAGTATTTTTAGTTCAAATCAGGCTAAATCGTGAAAAATCCTAAATTTTCACCGCCAAATCGCTTGCCAAGAGGGTGTTTTTGTGCTAAATTCACCACCTTAATTTGGGGCTGTAGCTCAGTTGGGAGAGCGCTTGCATGGCATGCAAGAGGTCGTGAGTTCGAATCTCATCAGCTCCATTCAAAAAAACCTTATTATTAGACTAATAACAGGAATCCCTCACTATATAACAACTCCAAAACTACCCTTACACCCCCCATCCAGATGGCGTCCAAGCCTATTCTGGAACTATCCTGACCAGCCGGAGTCGCAATAAAAATACTAATTCGCCCGATTAAAGGAATTGGAAAACTTTTGCGGGATATAGCACATTGCGTAAGTTAGGTAGGCGAATCGGTTTTACGATTCCGGGCCGCCTATGTAACCGGCTGTTAAGCCGTATTGCCTTTAGTTTAGAATACCGTCAAACATGCCGGGGCGTTAAGTTCTCCGGGCATTTTCCTTGATTTTAGAATATTTGACTGGTTAAATACCCCCTGCTTTATCGCATAAATGGAATTCATATGAGTTCTTTAGGAACGAATACTTCAATGGAATTGATTCATAAAACGGAAACACAAAGATGGTTTAACCCAGTTCTTTTCGCCGGAATGCTGTTGTTCGCGTTTTATGCATCCACACACATGGTCGCCGCCGGTGACACCTGGGTCGCGATGGCGTGTGGACGGCATTTTGACAACCATGGGGTTGATACCGTCGAACCGTTCAGTTTTAATTCCCACCCCGCCGGACCCTCGGATAAAACCCTCGAAAAATATCCCGGCTGGACGCGAGGAATCATCAAAAAATGGCACCCGACCGGCTGGATCAA
Source organism: Planctomycetota bacterium (assembly GCA_021157685.1). Classification (GTDB taxonomy): domain Bacteria; phylum Planctomycetota; class Phycisphaerae; order Sedimentisphaerales; family Anaerohalosphaeraceae; genus 4572-13. The sequence goes on from JAGGWF010000160.1 coordinate 1,568, forward strand.
CCAGAACTGGCTGACGCATCTGATCTTTTATAAGCTGGCTTCCTGGTTCGGAGACGATGGCAGTTACAACTACAACACGCTGGTCTATTGGAAGTTTTCGATTTATTTTCTGGCTGTGATTTGCATTTATGCCACCGGCAAACTAATGGGTGCGGGAGACTTTTTATCCGCTGCCGGAGCTTGTTTTGCGATGGTCATCGGGCGGACTTTCTATGATATTCGCCCTTCCGGATATTCGAATCTGCTCGTACCGGCCTTCATTCTCCTGCTGGCGCTAACACTGTACAAAAACTACCGGCTGATCTGGCTGCTTGTCCCGCTGGTTGTCTTCTGGGCCAATGTTCACGGCGGGTATCTCTATGCGTTCATGATGCTTGTGCCGTTTGTGGGGATTCATATTCTGCTGCAAATCCCCCGCCGATGGTCAATCTGTATGGGCTTTGTCGGCTTATGGCTTGTTTTGTATCTGATGAGCTATCAATTTATCAACAACAATAATTATCTCCAGGTCCAGAAAATACTCGGCAATAATGAAGCTGTGCCAGCCCTGTTCAAGGACAAAATACTCATCGTCTGGGTGATTCTGGCAGCCATTTCAGTGACGCTGACCATTTTGAAAAGTATCCGGTCGGCACCCTTTTATGCGTACCACATTGGGGCCGGACTCATCTATTTTGTAAGTATTGCCCCCCGTCTCTTCCTAGCGCAGATCCCCGGTAATTTAAACCCTCAGTACAAAGATATCTATTCTAGTTTCATATCGACTTCACAGATGTCGTTTCTGTTTGTTTTTGTGATCGGCGGCCTGTTAGTCATGGCGATGGCTCTAAAGAAAGAGCGATTTATCGCCCTGCCGATCAAAGGGATTTATCATACCCTCGGCGCCGGCATTGTGGCATTTCTCGCAATGATTATTTTCAACCCATTCCATCTGACCAACCTGACCCATACCTTTGAGATCAGTCTCAGCAAACATGCCGAATCCTGGAGACAGGTCAATGAGTGGAAACCAGCGTTCGATTTCATGGACAAGACCACCAACACCCCAAATCCCGTTGGCGAACAAGAGGCCTTTGGCGTCCTGTGTATTCTGATGGGAATCGCTCTGGTCGTCTGGCTTGTCACTTATTTTATACAGCCACGACCGGACAATCAAGATCGACGAAACCGCAAAAAACAGCCTCAGAAAAATAGTCCCGGTATTTTTTCATGGCCTAAAATCGATCTGGCAATGATAGCCATTGCTCTGTTAACAATGTACATGGCTATCCGCTCCAGACGATTTATCGCCATTGCAGGCGTTGCCTGTCCGGTCCTTGCACTATTCATTCAGCAGGGATGGCAGATGGTCACCACTCGAATTCAGTGGAAACGGGCTGGTTTACTGCAACCGATCCCATTTAGTCCAACCGTTCACCTTTTTATTCGATACGGGACGGTTGTTGTTATTTTGGGTCTCGCTGTCTTCTGGACAACAAAATATAAGCGTATTTATCTGGACCCCTGGCCAACGGATGACCGCTATAACACCGTATTTATGCGAATGACAGCATCACATCTGAAGCCATTTGGGGTTTGTGAATTTATCAATAACAATCAGATCAATGGGCGAGTCTTTAATTACTGGACCGAAGGCGGTGCCGTCGCGTTTGGGCAAAAACCGGACCCGAAAACCGGTCAGATTCCCCTGAAACTGTTCATGGACGGGCGGGCACAAGCCGCCTATGATCATAAGATATTTCGTCTGTGGCAAATGATTTATTCCGGAGGCCCTCCTGCTCGTAAGGCAATAAGAAAACACGGGAAAATACCACCGGAACAGATGAAAGAAGTGGCAAAGTGGATCGACAAGCAACTCAAGAGAAACAATGTCTGGACCGTCCTGATGCCGTATGCGCAGGAGAATTCAACTTTCATGAAAGCGTTACGAGCCGCAAAAAACTGGAGGACAGCTTACATTGATCTCACCTGGCGCGCGGACAAAGTCAGTGCGCGGGGCCAAGTCCTGCTTGTTGACACAGACACCCCTCAGGGACAAACGCTGATCGATAATATTCTGAAAGACAAAATCGTTTTTCATGATGCATATTCCAAAAATTTAACCACCGCTACTGTCATAATGGAAACGCAATATTCAAAACGCTATGGCGATCTGTATAAGCTCGCTAAAGGTGCCCTAGATGAGCATCTCTGTCCGTTCTCGGTACAATTGATGGGTCGAGTGGCTGGGATCATCCAATTTCGTGAAAATGTTGTTGAGGACTTTAAGTTTTTGACGGCTGACTTTGTTCAGAATCAAACATCTTATCTCAATGAAGACGGTTCAATTCTACATATAGTCGCCGTCGATAATGCAGCTCGGTATCTGGCAAAATTTCTTCCTGAAGAAAAAGAGCATTATCAGAAGTTGATCATCCAGTTAAGAGAAGAAAGTATGAGCTTAAATAAAAATCGTATTTGGTGAGACATGGACGAGTTGAAAACCCAAACAGACCCACATCCGGTAACATCACTCAGTGTGTTTTTCCCCTGCTATAACGAGAGAGAATCCATTCGGGAAATGACGAAAAAAGCACTATCTGTAGCAGCAGATATTTGCAGTGATTTTGAGATTATTCTGGTCGATGACGGCAGCACGGATGGTACGGCTGAATTGGCCGATGACCTTGCCAATGAGCATCCGACCGTGCGTGTTATCCATCATTTGAAGAATCAGGGATATGGGGCTGCTCTTCAAAGCGGTTTTCGGGCGGCAGTGAAAGATTATGTCTTTTACACCGACGGCGACGGACAGTTTGACCTCGGCGAACTGCCTGTCTTGACGCCTTTGATCGCTCACTGTGATATTGTCAGCGGATACCGCATCAATCGGCAGGACGGGATGCTTCGGAAACTCAACGCTTTCTGCTGGAACCGACTGGTCTGTTTCCTGTTCGGTTTGAAACTGAGGGATATTGACTGCGCATTCAAGCTCTATAAATGCGACCTATTCGATACCATTGAGATGCGAAGCACCGGCGCTTTGATCGATACTGAAATCCTGGCCCGGGCCATACGGAAAGGGTACACCATCGCCCAGATCGGCGTCCATCACTATCCGCGCACGGCCGGACAGTCAACCGGCGCAAATTTAATGGTTATTCTGCGGGCTTTCCGGGAACTCTTTAAGCTGCGCAAACAAATTCGGCAGACTGGAAAGAAATGAGAGCATACCGAACACAACAATTTATTCGTCCTGATCTGCAGGCCCATATTTTCTCACAGGATCTTCTGGATAATGTCAGGAAACTAAAAAGTTTGTGTCCTGTAAAAACGAAGTTCTGCGCTGTCGTAAAAGCCAACGCCTACGGTCACGGAATCTCTGAAATCGTCAATATTCTCAAGCGGGATGGTGTGGACATGTTTGCGGTCGCAACCTTTTATGAAGCGCTGCATGTTGCCATGATCTCCCAGCAACAGTCCATCTTCATTCTGGAGCCCGTAAATCCGGCACAATCGGTCGAAGAAATCCAAGTCTGTGCTCAAAAAGGATTCCACTGCGTACTGGCATCGACAGACTCATTAAAATTCATCCGGGAAGCTTTGAAAAACACATCTTCTGCTCTCAATGTACACCTGAATATCGAAACCGGTATGGGTCGAAGCGGCGTTGAGCCAGAATCAGCACGGCAGCTCCTGGAACAAATCGCCGATTGTCCAACCCTTAAACTGGCGGGCGTCTATACGCATTTTGCAACCGCCGATGAAGAGGATCTTTCTTATGCCCACCAACAGCATGAGCGTTTCGAAACCTTTCTTAACCAGCATAATCTAAGTGACAAAGGCTTCCTGATTCATGCAGCTAACAGTGCCGCAACCATAAAAATGCCACAAACCCATTATGATATGATCCGTTGCGGCATCTCAATGTACGGCTATTATTCACGGCGAATGAAAAATCCGCCTGTTCAACTGACGCCGGTGATGAAACTGACAGCACCTATCACACATATTAAGACGGTCCCTGCGGGACAGTCGGTCAGCTACGGCCAGTCGTTCACGACACAACGCGACACGATCGTGGCCATCGTACCGCTCGGTTATGCAGATGGATATCGACGCTGCTTTTCAAATACCGCTATGATGAAGATTGGCGGTCATACCGCACCCGTTATCGGGCGGGTCTGTATGGATCAGGTAATTTTAGATGTAACGAAAATTCCCGATATACAATTGGGCCAGACGGTAACTGTGCTGGATAACGACCATAATTCAGTTTGCTCGGCTTACGCATTGGCTGATATGGCAAATACCATCTGCTATGAAAGTCTGACCTCTATTCACGCTCATGTAAACCGAATCGTTCATTGACCGCCTCGCCACCATATGCTATAATTAGTCCCAATGGAATCACCTATTCACGAAAAAACGGTCAATCTATTTGTATACGGATCCTTGCGCGATCCATCCATCTTCGAGTCTGTTTGCGGCTACAGCTTTTCCCTCAAGCCCTCCGAAACAAGACCCGACAATATTCTTCGTGCGGAACTTGCCATGCTGCCGGGATTTCGTCGCGTCAGTCCGGATAATGTTTATTATTATGCCATTCCCGACGCCGCCGCAAAGCTACAGGGGTTCGTAATCTACGATGTCCCCCCTTCGGTTATGCGGGTCATCGATAAGTATGAGGGTAAGTTTTATGAGTGCGAAACGGGCATGGTCAATACCGCCGAAGGGCCTACGGAAGCGGTGGCCTATCTGGCCAGTCCCAAATCCATGCGACGACGATTTGGGGACCGTTTTCATGTCAACCTGATCCATGAGCTTTGGCTGCGTAAACGCATTGAGAAATTTTTCCATCGCCACACACGACCGGGCGAAAAATCAATCGACGCAGATATTGAACGCCATGCCCGGCGTGAACTGCTTGGGACGACAGAGCGGGATTTGGTCATCAGCCACCTGGGACAGGATGCCGTCAGTGATTATTTCCTTGAACACGAATTGGACCGTCCATGCCCGTCCTTTAAGCATCTTCGGGGCAACAAGGAAGCAGAACCCTATTTTGAAAACTACCTGGCCCTTTTAATCAAGCAGGCACTATTGAACCATCTTGAAGCCATGATCTACAACCGATTTCGTTTTGAACTGGATCGATTTTCTCCCAATCAACGCTATTACACACGAAATTTAAGTCTTTTGGTTGCTCTTCGAATGATCAATTCAAATCGCCGTTCCGTTGATCTGATCTTGCAGCGAGGTCTGGAGACCATGCCCGCCGGTTCATCATTTGATCTAATTGACTATGTCAAATATGCCGTATCGGCTGCGGAAAACATGTTTGATCCGCGACTGTTTAAAACAGACCTGCAAACCATTCGTAATAATCTTCAACCCGGTCTGACCCCGATGGGGACCGAAGTTGAATTAAGTAATGTGGGCTACCGAGCCATCCATAAATCAATCGCCAATCAGGATCCGCTCTTTGATGGATTTCGCTTTTTCGGAGATTTCGGTCTGGATGTTCTGGGGTGGAAGATGGGCAGCTATATCGATAACCATTCCGGCGTTCATGCCAAAGACCACAGGGGTTTTCTTGAACTGGCACCGGGCCGACTCAACACGCTGGGCGAGATATCCAAGCCGGTGACCGCCGATCCCTGGGTTCTGAATCAGATCATCCGTGAAATCACCTCTTTTTATCCGGTGAACCCCCACAGTCTGCATTTATCTTTTCAGATTCGTCGAAAGCATATCGGAAGACAAACCGTCCTTCCCTTGAGCTTTGTCAAATGCCTGTTCGTCTTGGGCGGCGGCATCGAGAGTACCCGTTCGGGCAAGTTGTGGATTTCGCGACTGTTTAATGAGGAAATTGAACGCAATAAGTACGGCAAGGAGTTGATGTTCGCCCGAACCAGTAAACGCCGTCATCATTTGACAGATGACCCGTTTGACATAAAACAGGGCCGAAAAACCGTTTGGATTCATCAATATAAGTTCATCCGGCTGGAAAAACGGGCGAATTATGAACCGCTGATCATGGCTCTGAAGGGCATCCAGATTGCGATGAATCCCGGCGATTACTTAACCGCAGAGCAACTGGCATCAAGCCGGCGACTGCGAAATGAATATGAAGAATTGAAACGATGGGCCGCCAACCTAACACCCATCGCTCGAACAACCAAGAGACGATTTCTTAATGCAATCTATGACGGGCTGATGCACGAAGCACACAATAAGCCGTACCATAAGCTGCATTATATCGACTGGGCGCTGGGAGCGATCGATCTGCAAATTCGCCTGTTCAACCAGCGCCTCGAAAAGGGCGAACCGCAACGGCCGCCATTCCCCATTCACCCGCCATCATAATCCTTACATCATTGTTTCAATGACTGAAACCAGTTCCTTGACCTGGCTGACAGAGG
>JAGGWF010000087.1 GCA_021157685.1 Planctomycetota bacterium
ATTCATATCCAGTTGAATGGGCATGCTGGGGATGATCGCCAGCCGCATCTTGAATGCGTCGAGTGTGTTATCGTACTCTTTTTGGACTTGTACATAGTTGCTCATCGCTTCCATTCGGTCCTGATCGGCCTGCTCCAGTTCATGTCGGGGTAGTTTTCCGGCCACCGTTCGTTTTTGAAACTTTTTGCACATATCCGCCAATGAGAAGTAATAATCCCGTGTGTTGATGCGCTGGTCGTTTAGCTGCAGGAGACGATAATAGTCGATCATGACCGTGGTGACAAACTCCTTGCGGAAGCGGTTAAAGGTTCGAATCTGATAAAGGGTGTTGTGCTGGGCCTGTGTGAGATTTTCCAGGGCGATTTTTCGTCCCGCCCCGCGCAGCAGGGGTTGTGTAATCACCGCCGTGGCGACCGTTGAAAAGCCGCTTCTAAAATCACCAGAGAGGATATCCACCCAGCCGAAGCTGATGTCGGTTCCAATCCGGGCTCCGGTGGCCAGCAGTTGTTCAAATCCGGCTCCGCCAAAAGCGCCGGCACCTTCGTTGCCGCTGTCTTTTCGGTAGCCGCCGGTGCTGCCGGCAAAGGGGATCGGTTCGTAGAGATGCCGGATATCTGTCTGTGCCAGAGCGGTCAGGTAAAGGTTTTCTTTTTCGGTTGCATAGGCGCGGTTTTGGGCCGTTGCGATCGCGACCGCTGAAGGCAGTGTTAATCGTTCCAGAACAGCCGCATCAATATTGCTCTGTGTGTGATTTGGGTCGCCTGAGTCGATGATGTAATTGCTTTGACTGCCGTAGTTTTTGTCCCAGGTATCGTCGATGATCCCGTAAACAGCGGCATCGGTCTGGTCGACCGTTTGAGCCAGATCGGCGTCGCAACCGGTCAATGCTAAACCAGCCAACACAAGACACAGATATATCAGAAGTTTACTTTTCATTTGTTTCACCCCACCGAACCCTACTGAAGAATCGTTGTAATCCCGACGATTTCGTTATGAATACAGGCGAAACTCGGCTGTACGGGAACTTGGATCGATCGCCCCCACTCCGGAACCGTTGGATTCCGCCAAAGCTGCTGGGGGATCAATTCCAGTGAAGGACTCATATTTGATATTTGCGAGATAAAGGTTTGACGCGGCGCATTGAGCGAGACAACCTTCACTTTCATATTTCGCGCAAATTGTCCGATATTTTTCTGGGGGATCCAAGCCGTGATAGAATCAGGTGTCGGCTGGACAATGGTCATAATGGTATCGCCGCGGACGACGGTCTGGCCGGGTTTGTAATTCAGGGTGTTTACAATGCCGTCAAACGGGGCGGTCAGGACGATGATTCCGCGCTGCTTGATGAGTTCGGCGATCCGTTTCTCCTGCACGAGAATGGCTTTGCGAATCGGGGCCAGTTCTCTGTCGCTCAGCAGTGGCGAGACCGGGATCTTTTGATCCAGTTCATCCTTGCGAAGCTGTGCGAGTTCATAGTTGGTCTGGGCTTGGTCCAGCAGCGCTTGGGTCTGATCCACTTTTTCTTTCAGGATGTCATACTGCGTCTGGGCCTTTTGGAGTTCATACTCCTCGGTGGCCTGTTCGCTGACCAGGCGATTGACGATTTCAATCTCGACCTGCAGATCCTTCAGGGTGAGTCGGTCCGGTTCCAGCGTGGACCTGATCTCCAGCACCTCCAGTCGGGCCCTTTCAAGATCGACTGCAAGTCGGCGTTCGAGCGAAGTGGTATCGCTGTCCCGCTCAAACTGGTCAATCAAAAGCCGGTCCTCGGCGGCGGTTAGCTCTGCTTTGAGCTGCTCCAGTTCCGCTTCGGCGGTGGTCCGCCGGGCTTGGAGCATGGCATCGACATACTCTTCCCGTGCGACGGTGTTTTCTTTAATGACCGCCAATGTGTCGCCTTTTTTGACTTCCTGATAAAGCGACACAGCGATTGATCGCAGATAGCCGGTTTCGACGCTGTTGATCGTCTGTTCGTGACTGAATGCAATCCCCTTAAGCTGGGCCGTTTCGGATTGATGCAGGAACAATACCGACACCGCCACCGCTGCGGAGACCCATACGAGTACGGGCAGCACGCGTGTCAATAATTTACTTTCTTTGAAGCTAAATTTCATGTTCAGGAGGATCCCCGCTAAATCTGTAATAACTGTTCCTGGACGGTTAGATTCACATTTGTAATACCCTCAATCTTCTGCAACTCGTCAAGCATCTGTTCGTTCCGGGCGGCATTTTTAATCATCACCTGGTAGGCATATTCCACGCTCGGTTCTCCAAAGTTCCCGCCTTGCGAAGAGATCATTGTGTGAGAACGGCAGAACTTATTTAAGACCGCCAGAATCGGGTGCTGTGTGTTGATATACCCCTGAAGGCTAAATCGCAGAAACGCATTATGCGGTCGATGTGTTCCAAACTCCGACAGGTGCAGATAGAGGATAATACCACCAATGACAAAGGTTCCGAGAATTGCGACGCCATATCGCTGAGACCCGGAGGCCATGCCAATGACCAGCGCACTGAAAATGAACGCGATGTCGCGGGTGTCTTTGATGATGTTACGGAAACGGATGATCGACAGCGCTCCCATCAGCCCGACGGCGACGACAAAACTGCCGGCAATCGTGGACATGACCATCGATACGATGACGGTGATCAGGATCAGCGATTGGACAAACGAACGAGAATAAGAAAGGCCTGTGTGGGTAAAATAATACAGCCATGCCAGCAATTGTCCTAAAACAAAGGCCAATAATAAAGACAGAAGGACCCCCTGAATGGAAAATTCTGTCCCATCTACCGAAGCGTTCTGAATTGTTTGCCAGATTCTATCCATCACCAGTACCCATTAGACAGGTCGGAGCGCAAAATCCCATATTACAGGATTGCTTAACCGACGAGACATACTTGGACATCGCCGTTTGTTTCAGATCGAATATTTTTACCATATCCGTTAACCAGCACGGATAACGGTCCGTAAACTTAATTTCAAGGATGACAAAATCCATCGGCACCGTATGCCAACCCTGCCCGCTAACGGAAACTACGGGCGTATCAACTGCCTTGAAGGCCAGTTCGCGGTCGAATGTAATGCGAACTCGATTGCTTGAATCTCCCTCGTAGGCCTCCCGCATATAACGCACTGAAAGGATGGGATTGGCGCGGAGACTTTGGAGATAGAAATTGAATTGGTCCAGTGTTTCTCTATCTCTCTTGTAAAGCTCGGAGGAAATCATATTTCCCCGGATCGCATCCAGCAGATGAACTTTTGGAATTCGCGTCCTGGTTTTGAAGATGACGGTATCAATCCGTCGTTTAATTTCGAAGAAGCAGATCGATTGCGGATCATCATCATAACAGCGGATTCGTAACTTAAATCGATTCTTGCGGCCTTCGAGCGTTTCTTTGCACAGATGAAGGTCGTTGGAGTCGAAATATAAGCTGGAAATAGGGTATTCATGGCCGGGACGCTTTCGAGCGTACTGGTCCGGTGAAATATACGATTGGAGATACTGAGCGATGGCACGGGCCTTTGTTTCCCGGATACGGTATTTCAGTTCATATCGACAGGACAGCATCTTATCCGAATTGCTTTCCTGTCGAATGGACGGATAGGGTTTTCTATCAGAACGCACATTTGAACCGCCTCGAAGCCGGGAGAGTACGCATTGTCTTAATGCGGTCCACCGCCTCGTGGTTGCGGATTCAGCCAGATTGGATGTATTGATATTAGTAATAAACAGACCTCATCATCATTCATACACACCTGAAAAGAACTCATCCCCGATTCACAAACAGCATATCTTACACAAGGATTAGCATTGACAGAAACATCCTTTTCAAGGTACTTATTCTTACAGCACCCCGTGAATAAGAATTAGACAAATTATAGCAAAATTACCCCAAAAAGTCAAGAAGATTGACTTGTGGATAATGTAGGCCTGATTCGAATCCGGGCCAAGCCGATAAAACGGCTTTTCGAGATTCATCAAACGGCTATTGTCAGTGATAGATATGACTTAGAGCGTTTCGCAGAATCCCTTTTTTAAGCTGCAAATACAAATAAGCCATGTGCTTATAAGTGATGTTGCAGGACTCATCGGAAATTTGAATCACAGCGAAAAAGGGTTGTATTTCTAAGGCCTATTTGGTATCTTTTAGGAACTGAGCAATTTTAAGGCGGCTTGGCAATGCTTTTGGAGCGAGGGCCAGAATTAAGGTTTCTGAAAACTTGAGGGTCCCGCCCAATTATTAAAAACCTGAACTTTGGATAAGGTGGAGTTTTGCCGATTGTAAAATACACAAGGGAGCAAAGGCGACCTGTTATGCCCGTATAAACAGGAAGTAATAACATTGTTTTTGGCTCAAAAAC
>JAGGWF010000167.1 GCA_021157685.1 Planctomycetota bacterium
CCGGTCGGGGTCTTGATGGCCTCGACATCGCCGTTGACCCGCAGTTCGGCCCACAGCAGCCAGACCATCTTATCGAGCTTGCCGTTAAGAAACTCGCCGTCTTCCTTGAGGAAGTAGTTCGTCGAGAAGATCGGCGGAACACTATCCACGCCGTTGGCGAAGTCCAGATTATTTTGGATATACTGACCCAGCGGAATCGAGACAAAGTCCTGATTGGCCATAATGTTAAAGGTTCGCACGCCCGCCGCTCCCAATGTTGCGGCGGTGGTTTCGGACTCAATCGAGGCGCCCTTAGCGATGATGCCCTCGGTCCAGTCAAACGCCTGCTCAATCGGCACCTGCGTATCGCTGTCGCGGCCGCCATAGATGATGCCGCCGGTTTCAACACCATTGGGGTTTTCCAGTTCCGGGTCCACATTGTCCAGCGCATTAAGGCGGATCGTGTAACGGGCGTTCTTATGCGACGGATTCACATCGGTCATGCCGGGGTTCCAGTCGCCCTGATAGTTGGTACCGCTGGCGGTTACATCGGCACCCATGCCCATCCAGTACGGCTTGCCGTCTGAAATCAGCACATTACCAAAAATCACTTCGCCGGGGCTGTTCAGTGATTTGAAGATTACCGGATCGTCGTCCGTATTGACATTTTCAATAATGCCGAAGATGCCCTGCTCGACATTGGCGGTCATCATCTTGCCGTCTTTCTTGCGGAAATAGGCAATGTCGTCGCCGACAATTGTCTGTCCGGGCAGCATCGCGGTCGATGTCTTGCCGCACGCTGACGGAAACGCACCGGCAAAGTAAGTTTTGCGACCGGCCGGGCCATTGACACCCATGATGAACATATGCTCGGCCAGCCAACCCTCTTTGGAGGATTTCTGAATCGCCAGCCGAAGTGCCAGCTTTTTCAAGCCGACGGTGTTTCCGGCGTACTGGGTATTGGTGGAATAGACCGTGTTATCGACTAAGTCCATATAGACACGGCGTTTATCAACTTCCGCGCTGCATCCGCTCTCAGTGAGCTTGCCTTGAGTGTGCAGGAACTTAAAGAACTCATCATTTTCGCCGACACCTTTGAACTGCTCATAACCGGCTCGATACAGCAGGTATTCGCTGTGGGCGACATAGTAAGAATCGGTGATCTGTACGCAGGAAATCGAGAATTCCGAGTTTGTCGGGCCTAAGCAGAAAAAGCAAACCAGCATTTCTTTGCCGACATAGGAATCCTTGAGGAAACCCTTGACTTCAGCTAGACCGGAGGTTTTGTCGGTGGAGTTCAAGCTGGCGCCCAGTTCTATACCTTCCGGCAATAAGTATTTGGTGTTGGCCTTGTCACGGGCCTGATCCTTCGGTCCGTCAAAGTGAGAGGTGTGCCCTTCAGTAGCCAACGAACGCTCTCCACCCCCATTTTTCGCCTTTTCGCGAATGGCGGCCAGATCGTCCGCTGAGTCCGTAAAGACGACAACACTGTCCGGGTTGGTCAGTTCGATCGCCTCTGCAACGAATGCATGCATCTTTGCATTTGGGATCGCGGTCAGCTTCTCAAGATTTTTCGGGTCCAATTTTCCCTGTAGCTTACTCATTACTTCAGCCAATTTTTTCACCGTTCCTTTCTGATATCCTCAGGTTTTCCGTTTACTATATAGTCGCACATAAATAATAGGACATAATCTGGGAACATAGATTTTATAAGAAATACAATATTATGCCTTTAAAGGTCAGTTTTGGCAACCTTTACGAACTAATCATGAGTCCACTCCAAAAAGGTGGTTTATGGCAAAACGGTCACCGCAAACCTTTAATATTAAGCCAATAACGCAGGTCGTTTTCGTTAAAACGATTGCATTGGGGCTTTTTAGACCAGACTCAATCATATTTTATTCATGTCTCGAAACTTATGCGCGGATATATATCAGTATCGCAACCGCTTTTGGCACATGCCAAAAAGCCGCGTAAGTCTAAGGGAGTGTCGAGACAAAGTCAACAGGTTTTTTGTTTGGTTGTGCCAATTCTGTGGGTTTTCCGTTGACTTTGGGCGGATTGGCGGCTATAATTCCCTATAGGAATGTGTCCATATTTTGCAGTTGGGGTGTGGACATAGCCGATGGAATGATTATAACAATATATTTTGCAGGGGTTTAAAGATGATAAGACAAGTGGTATTTTCGTTATTGTTGTTGGCGTTGATTGTTGCTTTGACGGGTTGTTCTAATGGAAAGGCCGTGGGATTGGCTGCTCCGGGACTGACGAAGGAGCAAGTTAACCAACGGCATGTTGAAGCGATTCGAACAGACTGGTGGCAGTTACAGGATGATATTGACGCGGTCTTCCTGTTCGACCGCCCGGGGCGTATGCACCGGCTGAGCGTGCGATAATCAAGACCCTCTTAGTCTTGTGTGAAAAGGATTGACCCCGGAGGCGGTGTTAGGTGTATATATTTTCAGGTCTATAAGGATAAGAAAGCTGGCTGTTGAGCGCGATTCTCGAGTATATCCTAAACATCAGTCTCTACGAGCGTCTCATTGTCGTTGCCGAGCTTTTACTGATCGGTGTTTTCGTCTATGCGATTATCACATTTCTTGAAGGCACCCGCGGTGAACGACTGTTTCGCGGGATGATCTTTGTCCTCGTCGCCGGCTCCCTTGTGTTAAATCTTCTTGTTAAAACATTCCACATGGACCGTATTGAATATCTATACAACGGTTTTCTGATTGCAGTTTTGATCATTGCCGTAATCGCGTTCCAACCGGAGATTCGTCGCGGTCTGATCCGCATTGGTCAGGCCCGTTTTTTTGCAAGCTCCCCGCAGCAGCTCTCCCGCTCTGTAGAAGAAATCATCACGGCCGTGTCACAAATGGCGGCCGAGCGCACCGGTGCTATTATTGTGATCCCTCAGCAGGTGGCGCTGGGTGAGTTTATTGAAACCGGTGTGCGGGTGGACGCTAAAGTAACCAGTGAATTGATCCGAACGATCTTTCACGGCGGTACGGTGCTGCACGATATGGCCATCGTGATTCAGGCCGACCGTATTGTCGCGGCACGGGTTCAATTACCGCTGGCTGAGGCCAGCAGCAAATTCGGACAGCTTGGTTCACGGCATCGGGCGGCGATTGGCGTAACGACCAGTTCCGATTCGGTGGTGATTGTTGTCAGTGAAGAGACGGGGATCGTTTCGGTGGCCATGGAAGGAAACCTGATCCGAAATGTATCCGAGTCACAGCTTCGCCGACATCTGACGACAGCTCTGGTCGAAGCAACACCGGTTTTGGAAAAGATGGGTAAGCTTGCACGGACCGAAACCAAAGCCGATAGTGCGGAATCATGAGTAAACGATGAGTGATATACTAAAGAAATTACTGGTTGTTATATCTTTGACCCTGCTGATCTGGGCTTGGGCTTATATGTCACAGGAAAAGTCGCTTTCTCGTCCTGGCTCGCTGGAGGTGGCGCCGGCAACGGATTCTGATTTGCTTGTAACATTTTCCTTCAAAGGCAGTTTGCCCCAGACGAAAATCCCGCTGACAACGCTGAATCTCAAAGGAGCGCCGTCCCGGCTCTCTGAATTGTTAAAACGGTACAATCTTCCTCCGGCATCTCAGAATAAGGAGCGGTTGGATTTTTACTATGATCCACAGGAACAGGAACGAGCGGAGGGTACTTATACTCTGGAGCTTTTGGAGTATTTGCAGAAAAGCAGCAAAATCCAGGAATTGGCGCTGACGCTGGAATCCTGTGCTCCGCCACGGGTTGATGTGAAGATCGAACCCTTGGTAGAAAAAAAACTTCCTATCCAGTGTCTGGATGAAAATGGTTCACTAATTAAGGAAGCTGTCATTACCCCGGCTTTTGCGAATATCTATGTAAGAAAAGGGTACAATGCATTGGCGACTGTTTCGTTGACACGGCAGCAGATCGAAACCGCACGACAGCAACAGCCGGTCTCGGTCAAGCCGTATGTGAACCTGGGCGTCGCCGGTGTCATACGGGAATCTGAAGAGCCGGTGGAAGTGGTTCTGCAAAGTGAGACACTGCTAAAGCCGCGTGCGTTCCAGACGACAAAACCAATCGGCGTTTTTATGAGTCCGGAACTTCAAAACGCCTACAAAATCACGATTTTGAATGATGAGGAATTGCGTAAAACAACGACGATCTATGCGACCGACGAGGCCTTTCGGGCATACGAGAATGTTGCTTATCCGCTGTATATTACAGTCAAAGACAGCGATGTTGTGGAGTTGTCGAAAATCCCGCCGAAAACGGTTTTTTACAATTTCCCGTCGGAATATATCAAAAGAGGGCAAATTGAACAGGATGAAACAAAACTGCCACGATCTGCCACTATCAAAATTGAACCGCTCAATCCTGTTTTGTCGCCGTAGCGATGTTTCGACAGAACAGGATCAGTGTTTCGACTGTCATCCAGACCGCCAGCAAAAAGACCACCCCGCCGATGACCATCAGCAAAATGTTTTTCTCGGCGCAGAACGTTTGTTCATTCAGCACCATCGCCCAACCGGTAACGATCAACATAATGATGCACGGAATACCGCTTATAAGATATTTCAGTCCACCCTTTTTCTTCAGATACATCGTTACCACCAGCAATGCCAGCGCGGCCAGAAGCTGATTGACCGTCCCGAACAGCGGCCACAGCCGCAGTGCCCCCAGCGCATTGGCCCCGAATGTAATTTTGCCGTCCTGTGTGTTGATAAACGCCAGGGCCGCGGCAGTTATCATGGCTATAGTTGTCGCCGCCCATCGATTGGACAGTTTGGGCACTTTCAGGTCTTCGGCCAATTCGCCCACAACATATCGCTGAATCCGCATCGCGGTGTCCATTGTGGTGCCGGCAAACGATGAAATAAACACGCCCATAATCGCAAAGCCCAGCGTTTGTGGAATACCAAGCGAACCCAGCATGTTTGCGGCGCCCACTACGACCGGCTGGAGTTTGTCGCCTAAACCCTTAGTTCCCATCCATGACCCATAAAAGCCCTGCCAGGCCGCCGAGCCGGTTTGGCCATCATGGCCCATGCCCAACCCGGCACAGATGCACAAGATAACCAGTACCGCCAATGCGCTCTCGGTCAGCATTGAGCCGTAGCCGACGAACTGCGCATCCGGTTCGGCGGCAATCTGTTTGGAACTGGTGCCGCCGGCGACGAGCGAATGAAAACCACTGATGGCTCCACAGGCAATCGTAACAAACATCATCGGCAGCAGCGGCGGAACATCCGGGCCGATCTTGTTGATTGCCGGAGCGACGATCTTAAAATCGCCGCCGCCAAATAATGCCGAGGCGACTACCCCGGCGGCCAGCAAAGCCATCATAATCGCCAATTGCCAGGCGTTGATATAATCCCTCGGCTGCAGCAGTGTGGTTACCGGCAGGGTCGAAGCGATCCACGCGTAGATCAGCAGGATGATTGTCCACATTCCCGTTGGCGGGATCACAAAGTCCGCCGGAAAGCTGGTCAGCCCCGGATGGGCATGTTCCAACCACGCGCCGAGTATGACCCCGCCATACATTGCCGCGACTGCAATTGTTGTTGCAAGTTTAATGTTAGCGCTTTTCTTGTAGATCGCCCATCCCAGTGCGATTGCGATGGGGATTTCCAGCCAGACGGCGACGACGGATTCGGGATACAGCTTAAAGACCGTGGCGATAACAATACCGAAAATGGCGATGATGATGAGCAGTGCCAAAAAGACGATGATAAAGAAGATCAGTCGGACTCGTTTGTTGATATACCGGGCGGCGATTTCGGAAATGCTCTTGCCGTCATTGCGAAGTGAAACGACCAGCGAACCGAAGTCGTGAACGGCCCCCATGAAAATACTGCCGAAAAACACCCACAACAGCGCCGGCAGCCAGCCCCAAATGACCCCAATAGCCGTGCCGACGATGGGACCCGTACCGGCAATCGAGGTAAAATGATGACCAAAGATAATCCCCTTGCGCGTCGGCACAAAATCGACCCCGTCATTCCGCTCATGACTCGGAACCGCCGCATCACCGCGCAACTTAAAAATCTTCCGCGCCAAAAAACGGCCATAAGTATGATACGCCAGAATGTATCCACTAAAACAAACAACCATCAATAACAATGCATCCATCGTAAACTCCTTTTTAAATAGGGACAGAGGGACTTTTTCAACCGCCACACTATCCCTATTTTCAGTTTTATATTATTTCCAGGAGTCCTTTTTCATGCAGGACATCTTTGACCGATTTGGAATTTGTAACAGTAAAGCCGATTCTCTTCCATCTTTTCTTGAAAATTATTACAAATATTGTGTCGCGTTTGGACCGTTCATCATAGGGGAACCATGTTCTTAAATCATTCGTCCCAATAAGCCTGCCTTTTCCATTCCACCATGTTGCTTTAGTTGCTCTTATTTCTTTGATACTTGAAAACTCAAAAGTTTTGTCTCCAAGTACAAATCCTTTAACCTTTATAAAATTATCAGAAATATCAACGAGCATATCAGAATACAACAGGTTCTTGTTTGGTATTTTAAGTTCCTGATTCATTTGACATGATAACTTTCAAAAAACTTTATGCTCTTCAAGTTCTTCACGGTTAAAAAATCTGTGCAAATCTGCGGTTTCTTTATTTATTGCAGGCGAGACGCCCGCGTTTCCATTAACTGCGCCTTCGCAGGAGCAGGCGGATCGGGATTTCTTCGATGCCGAGCAGTTCGCCGAGGCGGTTGACGGCAAAGCGTTGGTAGGTGTTATCGAACAGCTTGGGGTTGTTAACAAACATCAGGATGCACACCGGATTCGTCGCGACCTGCGTGGCATAATAAATCTTCGGATAGCCGCCCTTCTTGCGGCCGCCGCCGGCCTTTTCTTCGGCAATGATCTCGATGGCCCTGTTCAGCTTGCCGGTTGAAATTTTCGTATTGGCCTGCTTAAAGAGTTCCGCCGACAGGTCGAGAACACTCTGGGTATTTTTTGCCTCGGTCGCGGTGGTGAACGCAATGGGTGCGTAGCGAATCCCGATCAGCACTTTGTCGAGATAGTCGGCATAGTCCTGCGTGTCAGCGAAATTCTTTGCCAGGTCCCACTTGTTGACAACGATAACACAGGGTTTGAATTCCTCCCGGATCAGGTGGCACAGTTTTTTATCGACCTGGGAAATCTTCGTCGTCGCGTCCATCATAAACAGTACCACATCGGCCCGGCGGATGCTGCGGGTCGCGCGGGTGTAGCCGTAGTACTCGATATCGTCTTTCATCTTAGCGACCTTGCGAACCCCGGCGGTATCGATGATAACAAACTGCTGGCCGTCCTTTTCAAATCGCACATCCACCGCATCGCGCGTCGTGCCGGGGATTTCACTGACGATAACCCGGTCGGAGCCGACGACAGAGTTGATAAAGGAACTCTTGCCGGCATTGCGTTTTCCGACGATGGCGACCTTCATCACGGCACTGGCGGGTTTTTCCTTGGGCAGATGGTCCAGTTCGTCGCAGATGCGATCCATCAATTCGGCACGATTGACCAAGCTCTTGGCCGAGATACAGATTGCCTCGCCAAAACCGAGCTTGACAAATTCGCCCGCGTGGGGAATTTGCTTGGGGCTGTCGGCCTTGTTGGCGACGAGGATGATTTTGAGATCGTGCTTGCGGATGAGCTGGGCGATGCGGGTATCCAGCGGCATAATGCCCTCGCGGATATCGACCATGAGAACAACCACATCGGCGGCGCCGAGGGCCTGAAAGATCTGGTTTTCGACATGTTCTTCCAGCGCATCGCTGTCGACAATACCGTAGCCGCCGGTATCGACCAGCTCAAAATAGCGGTCGTCGCGGTTGATAATCGTCGAAACACGATCGCGCGTAACCCCGGCGGTCGGATCGACAATACTGATCATCTGGCCGGATAATGAATTCAAAAGCGAACTTTTGCCCACATTCGGGCGGCCAATAATGGCGACAACAGGTAGCGACATAATATTTTCAATTTCCTATTTTCAATTTTCGATTCGGGTAGCATCGTTTCCGGCCGCAGGCCAAAGCGATGGTTGTAGCGAAAACCCCATGCCATTCGCTTTTGGCAAGAAGACATGCCACCCGGTAATAACGACTTTTTTCCCCAAGCCCGGAGGGCTTGAATAAGGGTAGCCGCGGGTGTAGACCGATAGGCCGAAACCCGTGGTAAAGCCGGTAAAACATCAGCAACCCCGTAGGGGTTGAATAAAACGCCTTAAACGAGGATATTATAACAGGTATCCAGCCATTTGTGAAGACTCGTCTTAAACGATTGTATTAAGCAAATATGGCTGTTATGCCGATATATAGGGCATGTCTTATCGGTACTTAATGGGAAAAATAACTTAAAAGAGACTCTTGTGCCACACGAACCGACAAAACGATGCCCCTTTTGCGGCGAAGTCATCCATGCCGAAGCGCTCAAGTGCCGCTATTGTCGGGAGTTTCTTGAAGATGACGACGGCCTGCCGGTCTCGCATCACGCCCGCCGGGGATTTGGCCGAAACACAACCGAACCGGACTCAGAGGAGAACACCGACGATTTTGATTTGTTTTCCGTTACTCCTTCGCTGTGGGGGCTATTGGGATTCTTCTTTACGGCGGCGCTGTTTATGGTGATCGCAATGTTTTTGCTGTCCTATCCGGGCGGCCCGATTGGCGGGCTTGTCCAGAAACTGGCCCCCCCCGATACACTGACCGAACACGCCCATCAGCAGATCGACCGCTATACCGGTTACGCCGGAATAGCGACAGGGATACTGATACTGCTGATGGTGATTCTGCGGGCGGCTCAGCTCAAGAGCATTTATTACGAAGTCAGCCCGGACCGCATCGAGTACGGCCGGGGGATCTTCAGCCGCAAGATCGACAATCTCGATATGTTCCGCGTGGTGGATCTAAAGCTGCACCGAAGTTTGCTGGACTGTATCACCGGCATCGGCTCGGTCACGCTGGTCACCAAAGACGACACCGACCCGTTCTTTGAATTTGAAAAAGTTGCCGACCCCAAAGAACTCTACGACACCCTCAAAAAAGCATCCCTCGACGCCGACCGAAAACAAGGCGTCGTCCATTTGGATTGAAGATTGATTCCTCTGTCGAGTGGCACGGTCAAGCTGTGCTTGGCCGTGGGAAGTACAGTTAGCCATTTAGAGTTATCGGTATGCGAACCGTGAAGACCGCCCCCTCGTTTGGCACCGACTTCACGGTGATCGTTCCGGCGTGGTTTTGGATGATTTGGCGGGTGATGGTCAGGCCCAGTCCGGTGCCGACATTGGGCTTGGTGGAATGGAACGGCTCAAAAATCCGGTCGATATCTTTAATGCCGGGGCCGTTATCGCTGACACGCAGGATCACCTGCTGCGATTTGGCATCCAGTTCGGTACCGACAGCAACTTCTCCGGTTCCGGCTCGGGCCGCTTCTATCGCATTGATCAACAGGTTCATCACAACCTCGCCCATCTGTTCAGAATCCATCGATACCAATTCAATATTCTCATCAACCTGTACGAGGATTTTTATCTGCCGCTGGTCCGCCTGCGGCTGCAGTATCTCTGCGACCGATTCGACCAGGCGATTGAAATGGCACGGCTTAAGATTTGGTGTTTCATCCTTGCTGAACTTGAGCGTATCCAGCGAGAGTTTCTCAATACGGTCGAGGTTTTGCCTGAGAATGCCCCATGTGCGGTTGGCGACATCGAGATCGCCGATTTCAAGGGCTTTGTCCATGACCTCCCGGCCGGAGCGCATGGACTGGGCGACATTCTTAATACTGTGAGACATATTCAGCACCGCTCGCCCCGCCTCTATCATCCGTTTTTTCCGCTCTTCACTCAGTTTGTCCATTCTTATTTTCCAATGCAAAAACGCGAAAAAATATCGTCCAGAATCGTTTCGCTGATGTCTTCGGTTTCCAGCCCGCCCAGCAGTTCATACCCCTGCCGCAGCAGCATCGCCGCGATTTCTGTTGATTCCGCTTCGACTTCATTGCTCGCCTCCCCCAGTAGCTTGATTGCTTCGGCGAGCTTTTGCTCGTGTCGCTGATTAATCGTATGGCGGCTTTCATATTCGGTATCCGCCGACCGAAGTCGCAGCAGTTCTGCCTGTATCCGTTTTTTCAATGGCTCCAAGCCCTCCTTCGTCGCGGCACTGGTCGGGAGAAACTCCGCCCCGAACAAAGATTGTAATTGGGTCTGTTGCCGGGCTATCTGTTCGGGTGGTACCGTGTCGATTTGGGTCATTACGAAGAGGACTGTTTCGGCGGTGATCTGCTGGCGCATTTGCCTTTCAGCTTCAAAATCCCACTTTCCCGCGTCGATGCAGAACAGCACAATCGCCGCGGTGTTCAGTGCCGCAAGTGATGCTTCGTGTGATAGCTGGTTGATCCGGGTATTCTGCCGGCTTTCATCCAGCAATCCGGCACAATCGAAAAGCACACAGTCCATCTGTTCCAGTTGCAGCAGACCTGTCAGGACATCGCGCGTGGTGGCCTCGATGCCCGAAACGATGCTTCGCGAGTGGCCGAGCATCGCATTGAGCAGGCGGCTTTTACCCGCGTTCGGCCGCCCCGCCAAGCCGACCGAGTCCATATCGATGATGCGCTCGCAGCGAATACTGCCATCAAGCAGGTCGGTGAGCTGCTGTCGGATCGAATCGACCTCTTTGAGGGCATCGGCGGCTGAGACGAACATAATGTCTTCTTCGGAAAAGTCCAATCCGGCTTCGAGGCGACCCAGCAATTCGATGATCCGGGTGCGTAACTGTGCAATCGTATCTGAAAACCGGCCATGCAGCAAACGCTCTGCGGCGGCAAGTTGTGTTGTGTTGGCCGCCGATACAATCTCGGCAACGGCTTCGGCCTGTGTCAGGTCCATCTTGCCGTTCAGGAAAGCCCGCTGGGTAAACTCGCCCGGCGCTGCGGGTCGTACAGATTGATACAGTTTTTCGAGAATGGTTTCAATGACCGCACCACAGGCGTCCAGATGCAACTCGGCCAAGTCTTGTCCGGTATAAGAATGCGGCTGATAAAACGCATAGAGCAATCCGTCTATGTCGAGATCATTATCGACATGAACCACGCAGGAAATGATACGATTTTTCTGAATCGGCTCGGAGGTCGTAGCGATTTTCGAAAGCGCATCAAACGCGACAGGTCCGCAAATACGAATAATACTCCGCCCCGCCGTACCCGCCGGAACAGTCGCCGTACTCACCGCCGCGATTGTATTGTCAATGTTCAATATGTTTGCCCGTTAAATAAAAACAAGCCACAGGACACTGAGTTTTTATTTTAAAACCACTGAAAGCATGATGCGCCTGCCAAAAGTCCGAATCGCCGACAAAAAACGGTGATAATGGGCAGAAAACGCCACTGTTTCCGGCATTTTTTGACTTTTGACGTAAGCATCAAGCATGGAATGACACTGAATTCATTTTATTTTTCCGTGTACTTCCGTGCTTTCCGTGGTTCTTTTTTTCTCTGAGTCCTGTGGCAAAAAATTCGTATAACTGACTAACCCTTGTACATGGGTTTGGGCTTTTTCTTTTTGAGCTTGCCGCCGGTTTTGCTGGTTACGGGGACTTTACCGATTGAGTCCTGCTCATCTTTTTCCTTGAGGTGTTTGCGGATGATCTTTTGCTCGATCACGCCGGCGCTGATACTGGACATGATATACAGGTTCACGCCGGACGGGCCGCTGTAGAGCATGATCGGAAACAGCAGCGGCATCATGATCATCATCATTTTCTGCTGCTGGGCCATCTGCGGATTCGTCGAAGCCGAGGCCTGCGCCGACGGCATCATTTTCTGCTGGAGATACATCACCACGCCCATCAGAATCGGCAGCAGGTTAAAGTAGTCGGGGAAGAAAGAGCCGATATACGGGAGCGTCTGCACCTTGGCCGCGAACGGAATCGCGAACAACTGATCCGGCATGGATAGGTCCGTGATCCAGACCGGCAAAAAGCCCGCTCCGCGAAGATCAATGCTCGTATAGACGGCCGTCCACAAGGCGATCCAGATCGGCATTTGCAGCATCATCGGCAGCATCCCCGAAATGGGTGAGGCGCCGTGATCACGATACATCGCCATGACCTGCTTGTTCATCTCCTGCTTGTTGCCTGCGTACTTGGCCTGAATCTCCTTCATCTTCGGAGCCAGCTTCTGCATCTTCATCATCGAGACCTGGCTCTTCTTGGTAATCGGGTGCATGGCCAACCGCACCAGGCCCACCAGTACCATAATGACGACACCATAGTTGCCCAGCGGCCCCATCAGTGTGAACATCGTATTCATCAGCCACATAATGCCGAACGCCATCGGCGCGATAACATTCTGCGGACAACAGCAGCCGCGAAAATCAATCGTTTTGAAATATTGCAGAGAATGATAGATCGCATTCTTTTTGAAAACTTTTTTGTCCTTGGGACCGACATACATCTGTAACGAAAACGACTGCTGTGCATTGTCCTGCCCTGCCGAGGCCAGTGTGATCGGCTGGCTGGTCATGCTGAATGAACCGTTTTGCAGATCCTTGTCGTCATCGCTTTGAGTTGGCGCCGGATAGTACTGTGCTTTTTCAAATTTCAGCCATGGTGCATCTTGCGTCTCTATCGGTATCGGCCGCACAATCGCGGCGAAATATTTGTTTGTCAGTGCCGACCAGGCCAAATCATTCTCGGCGTTTTTACCTTTTATTTTGAATGCGTCCATATCATTTTTTTTGAGCTTTTTTTGCATAGCAGCAACATCCAGTGCTTCAACGGCAACACCGGTTTCGCCGGACTTGTATGCCGCCTTGATCTTGCGTGCATCCTGTCGAACACCTTCACGAGTCATCCCGCCGGGGCCCTGCATTTGCATCAGCACCTTGATCGGTTCGGTGGAAAGATTCTCGACGGCGATATTACACGACAGATCATAGCTGCCCGGTTGAACGCTATAAGTCTTGACGATTTTAAGCATCATCGGAACGGCGGCCATTCCCGGTTTATCGGTATTGATGGCTGGCGTAGAATCAAACAGTTCCGCTTCAAAACGAACTTCATCCGGGGTGTCAGTCTCGACGAGTTTCCAGTTGAGTTTGTTCAGCGGAAACGCCCTGCTGTCAAACGCTTCGGCATCCGCCGGAGCAACTTTTAAGGCGGTATTGGCCAGCGAATAGATATTTTGATCACTGCCCAGCGGCGCCAGCAATGCCAATGGTGCCGGGGCTTCGGTGTTACGATCCTTAAACTCATTAAGCATTAGCGTTTTAACGGCAGCGCCTTTGCTGGTTAGTTCAACCTGGAATTTATATTTGCTGTCATCATCAAAACGCTCGATCTCGTCACAGACCGCACCGAGCGTAATAATTTGTTCATTGGTATTGGTTGCCGAAAGCTGAGGGTAAACCACCGGGGCAGCCGTAATGACTTCTGCAACCGTTTCGATGGGTTCTTCTGTGGGTACTTCGGTTGTCGCTTTGGTTTCATCGACTTCGGCGGCTAGCGGGACCACCCTGCCGATCAATTGCTTTGCCCGCTGCGGATGATCCAGAACCGCATCGACAACTAAGCCGCCGCACAATAAACAAAATACCAATAAAACCGCAATCCCGGCTGTTTTTATTTTCATCGAATTAATGTCCTTAAAAAAGAAACCGCGGATGTCACGGATTTCGTTGATTACTTAGTGCCTACAGATTACACAGATTATTTTTAAAATATATTTTTCCCGCTTCATGTCCTTCACGCTCTTCATGGTAAAAAATTTGTGCCCATTGGTGTTTGTTCGTGGTTTTCTTATCGTTATCTGCCGTCGGCGAGACGGTCGCCTTCGAAGTTGTCCAGTTCCGGAATCTCATAGATCTTTGCGGCGGCGGTTTTAAAATCATATTTCAGCCGCACGAAGTTTACATTGTTGCCTTCGATATACACATAGCTGGCGCGGTTATCCCGATCGCGCGGCTGGCCGACTGAGCCGACATTGATAATCGCCTTTTCGTCCGGCATGATGGGGTAGCTTCCGTCAAGTTCGTCCGGCGAATAAAAATCCGGATCCTCAAGAAAAACGCCGGGCAAGTGCGTGTGCCCGACAAAGCAGATGTGTTTGACCCGTTCAAACAACGCGGTCATTTTTCCGGCGGTGGTGTAAACATCATCGGGAAAGACATACTCATTAATCGGCCGTCGCGGTGAAGCGTGGACAAAATCAAGCGTCGCGTTGACATCGGTCATCTTGGCTTCCATTGTCCACCGCATTTTCTGATTGCCCAAGTAGCGCCATCGCTGGTCACTTTTTTCCCGATCGGGTTCTTCCTCCAGTACTTTACGGGTCCAGTAGGCCGCCGCTTCGGCACCGGAGTTAAAATTGGTTGGCTCGAACATCGCTGCGTAGTCATGATTGCCCAGAATGCAGTTTTTAGTTTTCTCAATCACCAGATCCAGGCACTCTTTCGGGTTGGCCGCATACCCCACCACATCGCCGAGGCAATAGATTGTCTTGACACCTCTTTTTTCAATATCATCCAGGACTGTCGTCAGGGCCTCTAAATTTGAATGAATGTCACTGATGATCGCAAACATATATTTCGTCCATTTATGACAGAAAAAGGTTTCGCATTATGAGAAAATATCCGGAAAGGCAATATATAGCACAAACGCTCACTC
This sequence comes from Planctomycetota bacterium, assembly GCA_021157685.1. Lineage (GTDB taxonomy): Bacteria > Planctomycetota > Phycisphaerae > Sedimentisphaerales > Anaerohalosphaeraceae > 4572-13. Next base: position 14,650 of record JAGGWF010000167.1, read on the forward strand.
TATTCCATAGAAAAACCAAGGCCGCCTATTCTTGACAAAATGTGTTTGTTTTATGCGGGTAAACAAACAAGCAGACCCCTTCTTCTTGGCAATCTGCTTTTGTCGTGGCATAATGACCAATAATAGCGAAAAAATGGGACATGACAACCAGAAAAGTGTCTATAATTGTGGCGGAGATAAGGAGATAATGGGAATCAGAGTAATTATGACAACTAATAAAGTGTCTGGCCATAACGGCACTGTCATGGTCTTTAGCTTTCCACAGCGGTTTTTTGGGTTTTTCAGGGTCGTTCGAAGACGTCAAAGAGTAAATTGAGTCTCTTTCTACCGTAAATGATCCCTAAACCCCCATTTTTTACCGAAAAACGGCGGCAGTGCCATTGGTGTCTGGCCACTTATTCACTTTATTTCCGGCGGCCCGATGAGCAGAAATTAAGAACAGGTCTGCGGGTTGGCGGTCAAGGACCGCCCTTCTATACGAATCTGTTGCAGTTTAGGGCTTTGCATCGTCCCGGGTCTCCAACGGGCCAGCCGATGCCACTTTATCAATCATGGCTTGCTCTGAGAAGCGTTGAAGAAGGATAGCGTTCCGGTCGAAGGTTTCATCGAGCCGATCACGGAGGTCATCGTTTCGGGCAACGAGTTCATCAAGACGCTTCTGGAGTTTAATGGTTTCGTCTTTGTATGGTTTTAATTTTATTTCCATACGCTCGTTGAGATTGTTGACCTTGGCCAGCGCATCCGTCCTTCCGGATTCAACTTCGACCAGTTCTGTTGACGATGCATGCAATTTGTCGGACAGGTTTTCATACCCATAATGATAGAACAGACTGATAGCGGTGCCGGCTAATAAGGCGGCGATGAACAAGAAGACACTCACAAAACAAGACATCTGCCAACGACGACACGATTTTTCATAGCGTTTACTGTTTTCACGAAGCGTTTTCAGGTATTCTTCGAAGATATTGACATTTTGCAGTGCTCCGACGCTTTTTGATTTCATGTCATTTCCGACATTGTCATTGTCATTAATCGGCGTTTTTAGGGGTACTGAGGCGTTGACATACTTCTTTCCAAGACGTTCAACGGTGTCGAGGCGTCCAAGTTCGATCCAACGGTATACTGTCCGGGGCGTCACGCACTCTTGTCTTGCAAAATCATCAACAGTCATAAGTAAATCCTGCTCTACGAGTGTGACTTCATTGATATTGTCATCCATGATCTATTCCCTTTCAAAATTGTCATTAACCGTCTATGGTTATCGGACAAAACCGCTGGCGGACTTGAAACTTTGTGTGCCCTTAAAAACTGGCGCAAGTCTCTTATATTCAGGAGAAATCAAGGGGGTCAGAGTGTAACGACACTGTCATGTTAGCCTTCTACAGCGGTTTTTTGGGTTTTTCAGGGTCGTTCGAAGACGTCAAAGAGTAAATTGAGTCTCTTTCTACCGTAAATGATCCCTAAAACCCCATTTTTTACCGAAAAACGGCGGCAGTGCCATTAGTTCCGGTACCTTTAATAAAAAAACGGCCAACAACAAAGCGCTATTGGCAGTTTTACTTTCGTATCTATAAGATACTCATCCAAACCGTTTCGCCGCTTCATCCGCCAGCCCCTGGTTGCGTTCGGCATAGATCGCCGTAGCACTCATATTCGTATGCCCCAGCGTTGCCCCGGCACATTCATACCCCATTTCCTTCCGCACCTTCGTTGCCACCGTATGCCGCAGCTGATACGGCGTCCAGTAGGGCAACACTTTATCGGGATCGCCGCCGTTTTCCCGTATCACCTTCCGTGCTGCCGTAATCGCATACCGCACGGCTTTTCGATAGCTCGCAGAATCATAGTGATCGCTAATATTTTGAAGTTCCTCTTTTCGGTTTGAGCCAATGGTATTGCCGCAGGACAGCGGTGTTTTTCTGTTCTGTGTGAGTTTATTTCGCCGTTGTTTCTCTGACTCTGCCGGGCTGAAACAATAGGCCTCGGCAGGTCGCAACAAAAGCGGTGCCAGTCGTTTCTGTCCCCGTGGCCCGATGGATACGACTCGCTCGATATTGCGGTAGATGTTTTTGTGCTTTTCAGGGTAGTAGTGCCAAACAGAGTCAGATCGGTCCAGATCACACGGCCGAAGCTGGCACAGTTCCGCCAGACACATTCCTGTCAGCAGCTGCAAACTCGATCATGGCCGCCACCACCGGCGTGGTGTAGCCCAGGACGGCATAGACATCCCACTCATCGACCGGCAGGATGCGTTTACTCTCTTTGGCGCGTGTCCGTCCGCGTTTCAGACCGGTGACCGCCTGCAGCCCGTGCAGGATGACGGGCGAGACGATCTGTTCGGAAACCGCCTACTTAAACATGCGTTTAATCCGTCCTGTATGTTTATTGATCAGATTTCGGCACAAATTTTTGTCGATCATGGCTTCACGCACTTCTTTCAGGCGAAGCGACCCAAATTCCTCGACAGGCATGGACGGAAAACGCTCCAGCAGTACTCCCAGAGCATATCTAATACTTTCCGGTTCCCGTGTGGGCTCGCCGTGTGAATCGAGATAATATTTATCAGCGAAATTCACATAGGCTCGTACGAGGTCAGGGATGATCTTGATTTCACCTTCGAACGGAGTTTTTCGTTCAAACAGATGTTGCTGCAGCAGTTGTTTGGCACATTCGACGGCGACGGAATAATCGGTTGTCGCATAGCGGCAGCCGACGGGTCAAAGCGGCCGTGCCTTGGGTTTGGTTTCGCCGGGCAGTTGGACCTTCCACCAGTACCGGTTCTTGTTGAGATAGATCGCTCCGGGCAGGTCAGTGGTGCGGTTGTGTTTTCGTGTTTTCTTGGCCATCATTTTTCCTTTCTGTACACTGTTTTCTGAGTCTGATTTACTCGTAAAAGTTATACGAAAGGTTATACGATGCCCGATTTGGTGCATAGGGTAATTAAAAAAAGCCCTGTAAGCTCTTCACTTACAAGGTCTTAAAAAATACGGAGAGGGGGGGATTCGAACCCCCGGTACCCCTATTAGAGATACGACGGTTTAGCAAACCGTCCTCAAGAAACGATAAAGGTATTAGTAACAAAGAACTTACGGATTTGCCAGAAGGGTGCTTACAAACC
>JAGGWF010000270.1 GCA_021157685.1 Planctomycetota bacterium
ATCCCGGTATCAGCAAGCTGCTTAACCGCCTGCGCCGGCGAAACGCCCATCATCGTGCGAAACGCATCGCCCGCCGGGTCATACGCCAGCGAAGCCAATATGGGCAGATCAGAAACCGCTTGAACCGCTTCAATCGCAATCTTGGTCTCATCCAACGCCGTCATGGTCTCAATAATGAACCCATCGACGCCGCCAGCCAGCAATCCGGCCGCCTGATTGGCAAAGTCAGCCCGGAGTTCGTCCGGCTTGACCCTCCCCAGCGGCTCCAGGAAATCCCCGCACGGACCGATGTCTCCCAATACATATTTATCATCACCAGCCACTTCGCGCGCCAGTGTTGCGGCAGCAAGATTAATCTCATGAACTTTTTCTCCATACTCATGCCGTTTCAGAATAACTCCGTTGGCACCAAAGGTGTTCGTAATCACCGCATCAACTCCCGTATCGAGGTACTTCTGATGCACCGCGCAAACGATCTCCGGCGATTCGATATTCAGGTAGTCATTGCAGCAGCCCACCGGAGCGCCCGCTTCAATCAACTGCGTCCCCATCGCACCATCAATAAAAAAAACACCCTGCTGTAAACGATCTTTTAATACAATCCGTGTCATTTGTCTTACTCCTTGAAATCTATCATAAAACGGTATCCGTATTTTAACCATGAAGAGCATGAAGGACATAAAGAAAAAAATATAAAAACCTTATGGTCTTCCTGCGATCGTTGAATACTTAATAGAAACGCAATGCCCGCCCCATCCAGATTCTCCAGTCCCGAAGCATCAACTGTGATTTCATCGGGCATTGGCCGCTGTAATTGAAGAAATACCGCCGACCAGTTCTGAGCCACACACTCCGTATCCAGCCGCCCGGTGAGTTTAATCAAAGCACCGTCATCTTTTGTTTGGACCTCAATAGCAGACATCGCACATCACGTCAAAGTTATGACAACTGCTGTCATTGCAGGTATTAGACCCTTTCAAGTCCGCCGATACAAGCTTTATTTAGGCGGAAATGTTTTCAGCAATTCCCGAACGGCGTACCGGGCCCGTTGGTTTCTCTCTTCGTCGCTGACATCCGCTAACGCGATATTCATATTGCACAGACCCCGCCAGATGGGTTTAAGCTCGGCCGCATCAAAGATATCAATTACCAATGCCACTTGGACAAAACATCCGGCACGCCGACGACCGTCATTCAGTCCCGGTCTTGTGCCTACTCATAGTGATGTCAGCCGTTGGATGTGCATTCTGAACCCTGAGCGTACCGGTTCAGAAAGCTGTTCATTTCCTGCCGCGGTTTTGTAAACTCTGACGGCGGCGGTAATGTCACCAGTCTGTTCATAGATATCACCGAGCAGTAGATAGATATTGACTTCCGTTGTTTTTTGGCCGACGAATGGCTCAAGTGTCGCGATCACCTCTGATATGCGCTTGGCCTGGTACAGGTAAAAGCCAAGCGTGTAAGCATATTTGGCGTTGTTCGGCTGAATCTGGCAGGCCTTTTTCGCCCACGCAATCGCCTGCGGCGCATCGGTTTCGGCCAACAGTACACACAGATTATAGGCCGCACTCGCCGAACGGGAGTTCAGCTTAAAGGCGATTCGAAATTCGTCAACGGCTTTGTCGCGTTTATCTATTTCGCCATAGAGCAGGGCCAGATTCAGATGGGCCGCATCGCTGTTTGGGTCAATAGCAATCGCCTGTTTGAGTCGTTCGGCCGCCGTGTCATTGTCCCCCAGATGGTTGTACACGAGTGAGGCATTGACATACGGTAAAATCAGATTCTTTTGCAACTTGATTGCCGTTTCATAAGAGTCAACCGCCTGCTTGAACTTGCCCCCGGCCATGTAGAAGTTGCCAAGATTGTAATGAGACATCGCATCGTCCGGGCGAGAGGCCATCGAGGCTACATATTCCTGTGAGGCCTTTTCGATGGCGTCCTTGAGGTCTGCGGGAATCATTCTGTCCGGCACGGACGGCAGCGACGGTACGGCGCGAATCCGAACCAGCCGATAGGGATCTTCGGTTGCCTTTGCCAACGCTGGAATGGTTTTCTCATTGAGACGGTATCCCAGTACATTGGCGGCACTGCTGCGAATGAGGGGCGAGGGGTCATTTTTGAGAAGATCGGTTAGCACCACAGCGATGCGCGGGTCATTATTACTTTGCAACAAACGAATCAGCGAATTGGCGAAAATCTCGTCCTTGTCTTTCTGCTGCAAATAGGTCAGCATCCTGGACAGATTCTTCCAGTTACCCTTCCGCGCCTGATCGATCAGGGCGGCTGTTTCCAAGGTCGGTTTCTGATAGTCTTCCTTGTGCCACTGGCGGACATGCCCATCGGCCCACTTAGCATCTTCATCCTGATGACAAATGTTGCAGGCGTTGGGCGATTGAAATTGAATCGTCGCCGACGGCATCGGCGGACGCATCGAATGGTCACTGCGATTCATCCGGGCAAAATCCGTCATCGGCATATGACACTGGATACAGTGGACATCGCTCTTTTCATGGTGTGTGTGGGCCTTGAAGTTTTTTTCTTTTCCCGAGTGGCAGGATATACAGGCATCATCGGGGGTATCCTTGAATCGAAATCGCCCGCTGGAAGTATGGCAATAGACACAATCCAGCTTGCCGGATTGGGCACAGGCGCTCATTCGCCAAGTGGTAAAAGTATAGTTTTCGCCCAGATCACGGCCATCGGAATAAAAATCCGGATGCTCCAGCGTAACCAGATCGGAGTGCTGAAAAAAGTCATCGCCCGGAACAAACTCGTTGGTAATCGGCATTCCCTTGGCGTGGCAGGTCGAACAGGCAGAATCGGCTTGGTGGCCAGTAAAGCCGCGGCTCTGGGTAATCGTTTTGAGTTTCAAATCCTTTGGGACATTCCCTTCGCCAGCCTCAAGACACACTCGAACATGTTCATCGGCGGGACCATGACAGGTTTCACAATTGATGCCCGGCTCCTTCCATTGCGTATTGTAGGCGTCAGTTTTTGGGTCATAGTTCTTGACAAGTTGGCTGACATGGCAGGCGTAACAGGCGGTGTTAAATGTGTACTCCCGGTCGGTCCAGTGAACCGCCTCATCCGTTCTGTCCGGAAAGTGCCGAATACCGCTGGCGGCAGTATCAAACCACTGCTGCTTATTGACATCATAAGCCACGGGCAAGGTCTGCAAGTGCCCTTTCTCAAGAGGTGTCAGGAAATAGAAAACATTCTTGCCGCCGAGGACATGCAGAATGGGATATTTTTTCTGTTTCTGTGATTCAGATTCGATCACAAAACCGGGCCCCTCATCAATCACCGCCCGGTAACGCGCCTTTCCGATAATAATCTCATCCAACTGGGGCTTGAGATTTTTTTCAGCAAAGGCCTCCGTATAGGGCTGCATCGCCAAACCATGATGGGAGGAACCCCACAATTGGTAGAATCTTTCATGGCAACTGCGGCATTGAGAAGAACCCAGATAGCCGGACTCGGAGCGATCCTGTGGCACTGCCAGAGAAGAAAGATCACCAAGGCAAAAAAAGCTGCCCACAAACGCCATAAAAAGGATACCTGACAGATTCCACTTTGAAGAATCGTTTAACCGTAATCGACAATTTAGTAGTTTCATGCGGTACCCATTCCCTATTGATTGTCTTCATTATTGCAGAGAGGCCATCGATTAACAGCAACCTTGAATCGCATCTACATTATCGTCATTTAAATTGCTTTTGCAACGATTTATGGTAGCATTATCACAAAATAAAATGCGATAGATTTTGTGCACAGGACAGGTGACAACGATGACCCTGAAAATAGACACTCGAATAATCGGATCCGGAAAGACTCGGGAAATTTATATATCAGCCGCTCCAACGAAAGTGGCCCCGGTTCAGGAGTTGGTGGATGAAACCTTTAGAGCGATAGACGACATTCTCAGATCAAACCAGGCACAGCTTTTTCAGGAGCGGATATTCGCTTCTGGTGATGTCATGGAGCTTGTATGCGACGCACGCAAAGCGTCCTATCGTGACTGTGACGATGGGGTGCCACCCAGTTGTTTGCTGTGCAAAGAAGGTCTGTCCGGGCCGTTTGCCGGTGTTCAGATACATGCGGTTGCAAGCGAAACCGTACCGAAGGTGGTGCGTTATCAAGGGATAAGCGTGGGCAGGACGATTGAACTGCCAAGCTGTCATTATCTCGCTCTTACAGGCATTTCTGAACTCGGTCCATGCAGTCCCGAAGAACAAACCAAGGCCATGCTCAAAACCGCTGAATCAGTACTCAAACGGTATGGGGCAGATTTTAACTCTGTGGCGAGAACATGGATGTGGCTGGACGATATCCTTTCGTGGTATGATGATTTTAACCGGGTCAGGAACACCTTCTTCACAGAACATGGCATGTTAGCGAATGGCCACAAGGACCGGATGCCCGCCAGTACCGGTGTGGGTCTTGGCCCGGAAAACCGGAGTTACTGCTCGATGGATCTGGTGGCGACGCTGAAACCTGCCGACTCTGTTCGATACAGTCAGGCCGCCGGACAACAGCAAAGCGCATTCGAATACGGCTCTGCTTTTTCCCGTGCAACTCGGACTGCTACGCCTGCGGCGGAAATGGTGTATATTTCCGGAACCGCCTCGATTGACGCGGAGGGGAACACCACCCATATCGGGGACGCACCGAAACAGATAGAGGCCACAATCGACAATGTCCGAGCGGTGATGGAGCAAATGCACTGTCCTGAAGATAAGCTGGTTCAGGTGATCGTGTATTGCAAGAATACAGAAGTCGAGCAGGTGTTCAATCGCTATAAGAACCAGATGCAATGGCCGTGGGTAACAGTGATCTGTGACATTTGCCGTGATAATTTATTGTTCGAGATAGAAGCGGCAGCCGTTCCAACGAAGTAACAGCCGCCGCCTGGATTAGGTATTTGTCACCGCGATCAGTCTATTGAGGCGGAAATGTTTTCAGCAATTCCTGAACGGCGTATCGTGCCCGCTGATTTCTTTCTTCATCACTGACATCAGCCAATGCGATATTGATATTGCACAGACCCCGCCAGACGGGTTTAAGCTCGGCCGCATCAAAAATATCGATCACCAGCGCTCCCTGGATAAAGTCATCCGGCACGCCGACAATCGTCATCCAGTCCTGACCTTCTACCTGTGTGCGTTCTGCCAGAATACTGATACTGTGCTGGGCCACGAGCTGGTAATCGACAATGTAATCGATCTGGTCTTCGGTGGCCGCTTTGTACTTTTTCGAGGCCAGTTCATCTTTGATCGCATCGCGCAGACGACGCACAATGACTTTTGCCTCGGCAGACATCTCTTCCTGTTCGGGCCCTCTTCTCAAAAACGCATAACTGGCCGACTTGGGGAATGTCACCCCCGGCGCGTAGGCGGTAACGATCTGGACATCCGACATCGTCACCGGCTGGGCCAGCGTTTTCGTACACCCGCCGATAAGAACCATGGCCACCAACACACTGATCAACACGATACATTTCTTCATTTTTTCGTCTCCTGAAAGTTTAATGACTCATCAATAATATAAAAACCTTATGGTCTTCCTGCGATTATTGCCAAATCCTTTCAAATCATAGAATCAAAAGTCCTGAATATGCAGCCCCTAACTGGCACGGGGTATCCGATACCGGTGGTTTCACCACCGGCTATTATATTAAAGCCCTTCGGGCTAAAAACGATGCGACCGATTACTCTATTGCAGGCGTTCAAACTCGCAATTTTCATTCAGTCGATACAGATGTTCATATCCATCCCGACCCGGTCGCTGGAACATTTTTTTCTTTTGCTTTTCCG
>JAGGWF010000010.1 GCA_021157685.1 Planctomycetota bacterium
ACCTGTCCGTCAATTGTCAGCGCTGGGGTAACCATCACACCGAACATCATGATGTCGTTAAGGTTGGTCACTTTCTCCACCGCTGCATCAACCGCCAGCTCGACCACCGCCTGCTGCGCGTTTTGATAGAGCTGATTGCATTTTGGACAACCAATTCCTAATACTTGAATCTTCATTTGTTTTCCTCTTGAAAAAATCGATTATCGGCTTTCGTTTGTCCCTGATGATCAGCCGCATCAATCCAACCGCAGCGGGTTACCGGAAAATGATCAAATTTCGCAGCATATGGCTTAATGTCCAACAGCGGCGTGCCGTCCAGCATATCCACATCCTCAATCTCCAGTCGATTGCCGTCAACAGAGATCAGCTTAACACAGGACATTCCAATAGCGTTCGGGCGACTTGGCGCCCGTGTGGCAAACAGCCCCCGAACTTGTGTGTCCATGTACGGCTTGACTTGCAGCTTATATTTACTGGCCCGATGACACCAAAACAGAAGCCATATCCGCTCGAATCCGTCTAAATCTTTCAGCCCCTCAACATATGCGTTATCGACTTCAACCCAGCCCTTTGCGCCTTTGCCTTTGACCGGCTGAATAGGCGTCCCCTCTGCCTGTTCAAAAGGTGTGTGAATAATTCCGATTGGCCTTGCTTTAATTATTATATTTTCCATAGACATACTCCGATTAAAATGGAATCAGGTTAAAAATCCAACCGACTGCTGTGAACATTACAAGCAACAGCAGGAAGAAAATCAATAACAACTTCGGTTTCATCACCTGTTTGAGCATCATAAACTCCGGGAAGCTGGCCGCGACGGTACTCATCATAAACGCCAGTGTTGTCCCGACGGGCAGGCCCTTGTTCAGCAATGACTCAGCCACAGGGATCACGCCGCTGGCATTGGAATACAGCGGAATACCCAGTAGCGTCGCCGCCGGCACAGTCCACCACTGCCCGGCACCGAGATGTTCAATCACAAAGCGTTTCGGCACCAGCCCATGCACTGCTGCACCCAGACCCACGCCGATCAACACCCACTTCCAGACCCGGCTGAAAATCGTTTTTAACTCGTCGCGTGCAAATTCATGGTGATCTCGAAACGACATTTTGACCGGTTTTACATCTGCATGGCCTGCTTCGATATTATGGCCGCGAGCCGACGACGCCAGCGAGGTTAGATATTTCTCCGCCTTTATCAGGTCGATAAAAGCTCCGCCTATAATGCCAGCGCCAATCCCCACAGCAACATAACAGACCGTAAACTTCACCCCCAACAGACTGCCCAGCAGCACAATCGCCACTTCATTGATGATCGGTGAGGTGATCAAAAACGACATCGTAATGCCGATCGGGATGCGGGCCTGCGTAAAACCCAGAAACAACGGAATACTCGAACAGGAACAAAACGGCGTAACCGCACCAAAGCTCGCGGCGGCGACATAGCCAAACACGCGGTGCTTGCCGCTTAGATAATCCCGCACACGCTCGATATTCACAGTAGCACGAACCCAGGCGATGATGTAGATCATCACGATCAGCAGCGCAAAAATCTTCGTGGTATCTTCAACAAAAAAGTGAAGCCCGCTGCCCAGTTTCGACTCCGGCGACATCCCGAATATCGAATAGATAATCCAATCCGCCAGTTTTGTAAAAATCGATAACAAACAAAGCCCCTTATTTTTTTGACACAGATTTACGCTGATGAACGCAGATTTTTATTTTTATAAATCTGTGTCTAAGAATAAAATCTCTGTGAACCTCTGTGTCCTGTGGCTATTTTTTTATAGGTGTTCATTCGTGGTTCTGCTATTCCATTGCGTCCAGCATTTTTTGCTGTTCGGCCGCCTGTTCTTTCAGACAATCCTTCAGGCAGCCCAGAAATTTGACGACACAGGGTGTTTTAATTCGGTACATTACTTTCAAACCGTCTTTACGGGACTGGAGTACTCCGGCGTTGACCATTACCGACAGATGCTTGGATAGATTGCTCCGTTCGGTGCCGACCGCTTTGGCAATGTCGCAAACGCACTGCTCGCCGTCTTTGACGAACTTCAACGCCGCCACGCGCACCGGATGCCCAATCGCCTTGGCAATGGTCGCCTGTTTTTCGTATAACAGCATTTCCATATCAAAGATTATCCATGTAACTATATGAGCATTTAGTCATATTATAGAAGTACTGCACAAAAAAACAAGCGAATTTTTGGCCGCATGAAGTTTTTTCTTGAAAAACACCGCCTCTTTTGTTCTAATGGGTGGGAGTATGGGGTTGCTTACAAAGCGATGTGGTTATGGCGCACGGAAAGCGGGGATTATTCTGGCATTCTTATTGGTGTCTTCGCTTGTGGTTTGCGCACAAAACTTTGTTTTTCAAGAGGATTTCGAGAATGGATTGGGGGGGTTTATCATCGATAACTCCTACAAGATCGGCCATGGTCTTTGGCATTTAAGCACATCCTGTGAAGTCAATAGCGGTACAGCTTTATATTACGGCCAGGATAACACCTGCAATTACGATATCGGCATCGCCAACCGAGGGGTTGTTGAATCACCGCCGATAGACCTTCGTTATGTCGCCGGATCCATTGAATTGCGATTTAAGTATTACCTCGAGGTCGAACATGCTTTTTGTGGTTTTTATTCGAGCGGGGATTTGGATTTGGCGACTGTCGAAATATCGGCCGACGAGGGGTATTATGTAACCCTCGCACGAAATTGTTGGGCTCCCGGTCTAATTGACCTCGGCGTAACCGCGAGTTGGACCCTATCACAGCCGATCGACCTGTCTGACTATGCGGGTTCGATCATCCAATTGCGATTTGGCTTCAATACGGTTGATTATAAAAATAATGGCTTCAAGGGCTTCTTTGTTGACGACATCATCATTTACGGCCCGGCGTGTGAATACACGATCGCCGGTGACACGAATCATGACTGTGTTGTCAATATGGCGGATTGGCCAACGATGGTGGATTTAGCGGCGATGGCGGAAAACTGGCTCTTGAACTGCTATCTGACCCCTGGCGATCCCGGTTGTGTTCCGAAGTAATCCGCCTGAGAAAAAGGCCTGTGTTTTTTGCCAACGGAATTCTTCTTGAAAAAGGTCGCCCATTCTGTTCTAATGTGGATATTATGAGGTTGCTTTTAGGGTATGACAACGAATCAGTTTACGAAGGGTACCCTTGCCACGTTGGCCGGTGATATGAACCTGTCCGTCACCGGTATAATCATGGCCGCGATCAGGTGTATCATCAGGCGATACAGACAGAGAAGGCCGTCCTCAAGGGGAGCCGATGGTTAACCGGATAAATCGTATTTATGACAAACGAACCCAATTTTCGAATCTGCAAAAACACGCTAACCCCTTTGGCACTACGAACTAAGAACAACGAACTCCGAACTTGCACAGCCAAAAACGAACCCAATTGAGTAGATTGCGGAAAAGTAAAAAACGCAAAACAAAGCCAATTTTATCCTTGCGATGGTGCTTTGGCTGGATTTATCTTGCAATCTCCCTTTTCCATGCTATTATCCGCTCTCGTGTATCCGGAACGCACTACAAGCAGCCCGCCATGAGAGAAACCTCATTTGCTCCCGTTTATGTAGAAGCAACGCCGCTGGCCGTCTGGATAAGAGTAAAGAACTTTATTTTAGGACAATTAAATGCCATTTAAGACTATGGGTCTTGCTGACCCGCTGGTGCAGGGGATTCTTGCTACCGGCTACACCGCCCCGACTGAAATCCAGTCTCAGGCGATTCCCGCCATTTTAGACGGGAAAGACATCATCGGTTGCGCCCAAACCGGCACGGGTAAGACCGCCGCATTTGTGTTGCCGATGCTCCACCGGCTTGAAACGGTTCCTCAAAAGAGTAAAAAGAAGAAGCCCCGTGTGCTGGTGGTAACCCCGACGCGCGAGTTGGCGGTTCAGATCGAACAAGCCGTCCGCGGTTATGGCCGGTTTATGAAACTCAAAACGGTTGCCGTTTATGGCGGCACACGGATCGAGCCCCAGATGAAGGTTGTCCGCCGGGGCGTCGATGTCGTCGTGGCTACCCCGGGTCGACTGCTGGACCTGATTAACCGTGGCGCCATGAATTTGTCTTTGGTCGAGATATTGGTGTTGGACGAAGCAGACCGCATGTTCGACATGGGCTTTATCACCGACATCC
>JAGGWF010000193.1 GCA_021157685.1 Planctomycetota bacterium
GGCGTAGTCCGTAACTTTCTCCAGTTCGGCTTCGCTGCCAACATTGATGCAGCTTCCGTTATCCAGTGCCAATTCGATATCATCAGCGGTCTTGACCGGGCCGTTGAAGATGATCTTTTTTGGGTCCTGACCGACCTTGATCGCCAGGTCGTACTCGGTCCGCGAAACCACCTCCGCCCAGCCGCCCTTTTCCCGGACGACCCCGCACAGATACGGCAGGTAGTTGGTCTTATAGGAATAGGCCAGGACGAACGGAGACCAGCGCGAACTGAACGCCGCGGTCAATTCGTCAAAGTTTTGCTCAAACCGATGACGATCAACCAGATAGAACGGGCTGCTGTACTGCGAGACAAGATTTTGTATTTCTGAGAAATTTAACATATTTTTTTGCCACAGAGGAAAAAGAGAATGAAGAATAGAGAATTAAGAATTAAGAAAAAACTCCGAACCACGAAAAGCACGAAAGAACACGAAATAGTTTTGAGTTCTTAGTTTTGAGTTGAGAAAAGTAGCCACGGATTACACAGATTAACACGGATTTAATTTCACCACCGAGGACACTGAGGACACCGAAAAAAGATTATTAAAAAGACAGAAAAAGAACCACGGAAACAGCTATCGCTGAATTAAGAATAGAGAATTTAGAATTAAGAAAAAAATGAACCACGAAAAGCACGAAAGAAAAGAATTAAGAAAGAGTTAACGCAAGAATACAAAAATTCAAAACTTAATATTAAAAACTAAAAACTTTTTTTTATTTCAAAATCAGTGCCATCTGTGTAATCTGTGGACTATCAGTTCTTTCAGTGTCATTCCGTGTGTTCCGTGGTTCTATCTTTTTTTGTTCCCATAAACTCATCGACCGTCACATGGCCGGGCCTGCATTGGTGACTGCTGTCTACACTTCGATTGCGGTGCGAATGATCTCGGCCAGAATACTTGCTTTGTCATAATTTGTGTATTCATCCCAAAAAAAACATTTGGGTTCAATTTCGATGTCTATATCTGCAGCAAAATGAAATAATTTTGCCGCAATTTCCAAACGCCTGGCGTGGTCTGGATAATCCAAAAAAACCGCAACATCGACATCACTATCCGCTCGCGGGCAACCTTTCGCATAAGAGCCGTACAACAAGACCTTCTTTACGGGAAGCTGCCTGCTTAGGCATTCATTAAATCGTTTAACGGATTCTTTTACTTCTTGTAAGCTTCGAGCCATTTTTCCATCTCTCTAATCGTTCACGCAAAAATGTGTTTTTTAGTGGAACACAGGCTTCCAGCCTGTGCTGGGCAACGATTGGGGCTATTGGGTTGCAAGCAGGGTGTCCTAAACCACTACTGTGGCATAAGCGCAGGCAAGATGCCTGCGTTCCATTAACTGTGTGAACGGTTACCTATAATAGACATTTAAGCAAATCAAGTTATTTTTGTTCGTGTCATTCCGTGCCTTCCGTGGTGCTATCTTTTTTTGTACCCATAAACTCATCGACTGTGGCATGGCCGTCCTTGGCGATGTCCGACCGCCGGATCACCTGCCAGGCCGTCATCGCCAGTATCTTACTATCCAGCCAAAAGGACTGATGATCCACATACCACAGGTCATAATCAAATTTTTCTTCCCAGGTCATATTATTGCGGCCGTTGACCTGGGCCCATCCGGTGATGCCGGGCTTGGCCTCGTGGCGGCGGTTCTGGGCGGGCGTGTAGCGGTCCAGATATTTTACCATCAAGGGCCTCGGCCCCACCAGCGACAGCTGCCCCCCGAGGACATTGAATAACTCCGGCAGCTCGTCTAAACTCGTCGCCCGCAGCCATAGACCAAGGCGTGTCAACCGCTTCTCGTCCGGCAATGGGTTGCTTTGCTCGTCATGGGTTTGGCTGATCATCGTACGGAACTTGAACATGGTAAACAACTCGCAGTTATGTCCGGGCCGCGGCTGTTTGAACAATACCGGCGAACCCAGCTTGATACGAATGAGCAGAGCAACGGTCAATAGCACAGGACTGAGAAGCACAAGTGCAACAAATGAAATGGTTATATCAAACAAACGCTTCATTAGTTTTCAGCCCTCAGTCTTCAGAAATCAGAAGAAAGAATTAAGAAAAAGTTTTAGCCACCGAGGAAAAAGAGAATTTAGAATAGAGAATTTAGAATTAAGAAAGAAACAGCTGTTAGCTCATGGCTCATGGCTTATTGCTATTCGCTATTCGCCACAGAGGAAAAGAATTAAGAATAGAGAATTTAGAATTAAGAAAAACTAAGCACGAAAATAACGAAAAAGTTTTTTGACACTGATTGACACAGATTATTTAACCGCCGAGGCCACTGAAAACACTGAAAATAACGAACGAGTTTTAAAGTACCATTACCCGCTCCATTACTGTCACGGCTGGTGTTTGCCTATTTTACCAAATGGGTTCGTTTCGTAATTTTTGGTTTTTGGGCTAAAAATGGGGGTTTCAAATGCGGGCGAGACGCCTGCGTTCCCAGCCCGATACCGGTGGTTATCACCACCGACTATTGTATTGAAGCCCTCCGGGCCTGGTCTTTGGCTACGCCCTGACAAGGGCGGGCCTATATTACTGCCAATGAAAACAAATTTTCATGCCAAGCGGTTATCTATTGATTTTGGATTTTTGCGGCAGTCT
Organism: Planctomycetota bacterium; assembly: GCA_021157685.1. Classification (GTDB taxonomy): domain Bacteria; phylum Planctomycetota; class Phycisphaerae; order Sedimentisphaerales; family Anaerohalosphaeraceae; genus 4572-13. The sequence goes on from JAGGWF010000193.1 coordinate 2,650, forward strand.
AATATGGCATATATTCTGATATGAACATCTTCAACTTTGTAATACACTGCAAAGGGAAACCGTCTGGTAAGCAATCGATAGTAACCAAAACAGCAAAAATGAATCCCATAATACAGATACAACGACTCTATATCAGCATAGATAGAATCCAAAAAATAGTCGCCCAGCCCCGTTGTCGTCTCATAGAAGTTAAATCCATCAATGATGTCCTGCTGAGCGATGTCGAGAATCTGTATTTTCATTTGATATTTTTCGCGATTCGCGATTTCGCTTCATCTAAATCCAAGAAGGAACTCCGGCCGGCTCGCACTCTTTTTTCCCTTGTAACAAGGACGCTTTTATGCCAGTCGGGCGATGAAATATCTTCCGGAAACCGACGCAAATCATCCCAAAGCAATTCAATTGCCGCCAACTTCTCTGATGTCGTCATCTTCTCCAGAGATAAAGGTATTGCCATAAGTCATTATCCTTTCTTAGCATTATCACAACTGTTTCTATGGTAACATGTTAAGCTGATCCATGCAACTCTTTTTTTTTGGGTTTTGGGCAAATAATGGGGTTTCAAATGCGGGCGAGACGCCCGCGTTCCCAGCTTTTCTGCGTGGGTGCGGCCTGCACCCGCGGCTAGTTTATGTCCAGCTGCATGGGTGCGGGGACATCGTCGCCGGCGCGGAGGCGCTGGAGGCGTTCGAGTTCCCGGACGGCCTGGTACATCTGTCGCTCAATCGCTGTTTCATACCGCAAGAGGTTATCCATTTCCAGTTTCGACGGCAGCGAACTGGTTTTCCGGATTCGCTGCAGATGCAATTTGTTGTCGGCCTTGTCCTTTTGGAGTTTTTTTATCTCACGAGCCGCCTTGTCACTATATTTCTGGCAAAAGTCCATATGCACCTGCCAGATCTGCTTGTCGGTACAACCCTTTTCGAGCATCTTTTTGTGGATCTGCGGCGGCGTCTTGATGTTTAAGCTGTCCTCTGTTGTCAAACCGAATTTGACAGTGGGATACCCGTCAATCTTGTGAACGATGTCTTTGGGGTCGATGAACTCTTTTTTGAGCCACTTCCAGTTCTCTTTGAGGTGGTAGGTGGTCGCGATCTCCTGACCGGCCGCACAGGACCGCTTGAACAACTGGTATTGATCGCGGGCGGTCTTGACGGCGGCCTGTTTTTGGGCGATGGCCGCGTCGATCTGAGCATCGGTCAATTTGCCGTCTTTGGCGTAGTAGTCATCGGTCATCACATCGAGCTTTTGCCGGAGGACGCCGACCTCATAGCGGTTGGCACGCCGCATCCGCCAGTAGCTGCCGGCGATCTTTTCGATGAGGATCTCCTCTAAGGGGCCAGCAGGGTTGAACTGGGCGACGAGATCGGCTATTAAGGCGTTAAACTGCTCTTGATCTTCGGCGCCTTCGCCCTGGGTAATGACGACCTCTTTGGCCAGAAGCCCGTGTGTGAGCGAATTGCGGGCGGCGAGGGTCTTGCCCTCCGCCGTGTTGGGGCCGGTCGATTTTAATGCGTTTTGACGGTTTGCCAGTACTTGTTTTTCAGATACAATCATCATCAATCCTCCATGATCAAA
>JAGGWF010000187.1 GCA_021157685.1 Planctomycetota bacterium
CTATGCCAGGCAAGCAGTTCCTGAGCCACAAACTGCTCGGCCAGTCGGCCGCGATAAACAGATAGAAGGTTGTCAGTGCCAATCGCCGCGGCCGGGTCAACACCGCAAACATGCTGCATCAAGCCAATATCCAGCACAGACGCCTTAAAGCGTTTTCCACATGAAGCGCCCAATGGCAACCCCGAAGGATCGGCGGAGCGAATCCTGTTGAGCAGTTTCGCTTTGCATAGAAGATCAAAGGCCTTGCGGTTTGTTTTGCCTGTGGCGTGTTCATAAAGACGGGAGTACATAATCTGTTGACCGGCGGACTGGCAAACCGTCTCAAACACGCTGTCCAGGCATGTATAGTCAACCGCCGGACGGTATTTTGCAAAGTCTTCTCGATAGGACGAGACAATTTGTGAATGCACATCATTCGCTTCGCGTTTTGATTGCGTGTCCCGATACACCGCCACCGCCTCTGGCATCCCGCCGACAAAGAAATAATCGCGTAGTTGCTCCCTGATTGCCTGAGCCACTCCTGAAATATGTTCGCGAGGGTGTTCCAATAATTTTTCCGCTGCCACTTCTTTGCCCATTGCCAATAAATACTCATAGAATGTCATGGGTGACAAATGAAGGTATTGAACCCGCCCCACCGGAACAGAAAAACTTCCAAAAGCAAATTCCAGCATGGAACCGGCGGCAACGACATGCAATTGCGGCAACTCTTCATAAAAATATCTTAATGCGGTAATAGCTCTTGGACAACTCTGAATCTCGTCAATAAATAACAGTGTTTTCCCGGGAATAATTCTTTCGGTATAAGACTCAATGACATTGAGCATTCTTTTGGGGGAGAGTTCTTCTGAAAAAGCCGCATGAAACTTCGGATGACTTTCAAGATCAATTTTAACAAAGCTGTCAAACTGCGCTGCCAGACAATTCTCAACCAACCATGTTTTCCCGACCTGTCTGGCACCCCGAACGATCAAGGGTTTTCGGCGAGGCGAGTTCGCCCAATCAAGTATTTTTTTCTCTGCAATCCGCTTCATTTCATGGCTCCCGAGTCTGTCTAAAACCTCTTATCGGCTAAATCGTTCCCAAAATACAATCATAATATAGGATTTCCAGTCCCATTTTACAAGGCATTTCCAGGAAACTCAATCGCGTTTTACAACCATAAAAAGGGGTTCTATGAAATTTTTCCGAAACGGCATCATATTCACGGAAACAGGATTTTTAGTGGACTTTTATCGGCCCAATCCATAATATGTGAGGTTTGCCGCACCTTATGCGGTCAACCGAGAGCATTTTAACCCTTATATTTGTTTGGGAAGCGACATGTTGACATCAAACGAAATTCGAAGTGCGTTTATTGATTTCTTTACGGAAAAGGGGCATCGGTTCATGCCGAGTTGGCCGGTGGTGCCGATTGGTGATGAGACGCTGCTGTTTACCAATGCGGGGATGAACCAGTTTAAGGAAATCTTCCTTGGCCATCGTATGCCGGAGTTTGGCCGCGCTGTCAACAGCCAAAAGTGCATCCGCGTCTCCGGCAAGCACAACGACCTTGAAGAAGTGGGCATTGACACCTATCACCATACCTTTTTCGAGATGCTGGGTAACTGGTCCTTTGACGACTACTTCAAAGCCGAGGCCATCGAGTGGGCTTGGCAGTTATTGGTGGATGTGTATAAGATCGACCCCGAAAAGCTATGGGCTACGGTCTTTGAAGGCAGCGAATCCGACAACTGTCCGCCCGATACCGAAGCCGCTGAACTATGGGCCAAGCTGACGACCCTGCCGAAAGAGCGAGTCCTGTTCTGCGGCAAGAAAGATAATTTTTGGGAAATGGGCACCGCCGGACCGTGCGGGCCATGCAGCGAGATCCATATTGACCTCGGCGCCGAACACTGCGACATGCGGCATATCCCCGGACACAAATGTGCCGTCAACGCTGGATGCGCCCGTTATATCGAATTGTGGAATCTGGTGTTCATCCAATACAATCGCAAACCGGACGGCAAGCTGGAAAAGCTGAATGCCAACTATGTTGATACCGGTGCAGGGCTCGAGCGCATCACCGCGGTACTCCAGAAAAAGAGCAGTAACTACCAGACCGACCTGTTTATGCCGATCATCGCTGCGGTCGAGGACTTGGCCGGAAAAAAGTTTACCGCACAACTTGGCAACAAGACCGACAACGCCTTTCGTGTCATCGCCGACCATATCCGCACGCTGACCTTTGCCATCACCGATGGGGTCAATCCCAGCAATGACGGTCGCGGCTATGTCATGCGACGAATTCTGCGTCGTGCCTGCCGTTTTGGTCGGGCACTGGATATGCACGAACCCTTTATGCACAAATTGGTCAATGTGGTAACCGGCTATATGGGCGAGGCGTTTCCGGAAATCAAGGAACGCGCCGAGTTTGTTGAGTCGGTCATTGCCGCCGAAGAGACTTCGTTTGGCCGCACGCTGGATCGCGGTTTGGAGATTTTCGCCGGGGCGGCGACGGCGGCAACAAAAAATAACAGAGTCGTCAGCGGCGAAGATGCGTTTCAGCTATACGACACCTTTGGTTTCCCGCTGGACCTGACGGAGTTGATGGCCCGCGAGCAGAACTTAACCGTCGATTCGGCGCAGTTCGAGGACTTGATGGCCCAGCAGCGAACTCGTGCGCGTGCCGCACAAAAGGGAACCTCGCTGGCGGCGGCACTGAGCGGCGTTCAAATGCCGGTAACGGATGATGCGCCCAAATACGAAACCGATTCCTGCAAAGCCGAACTAATCGGCTGGATCAATGCAAAAGGGCTGGAAGTAGCCGGAACGCTTTCTGATACTGAAAAAACGGTTGCATTGGTGCTGGACAAAACCTGTTTCTACGCCGAGTCCGGTGGGCAGGCGGGTGACAGCGGGTTCATCAAAACAAAGACCGGCGAGTTTGCGGTCGAAGGCACCGAAAAAATCGCTGACTGTGTTCTCCATCGGGGCAAATTACGAAGCGGATCGCTGTCAATCGGCGATGCGA
>JAGGWF010000025.1 GCA_021157685.1 Planctomycetota bacterium
AGTCTGTTCTTTGTCCACGGTGTCGATCTGACAGAAGGAAGCAAAAGCGCTTACGATAAAGATCGTTTTATGCTGGATACAGGGGCACAAATCACCGTAATCGGGAATCGGATTGCTGCCCGCTTGGGACTGCACCCGGACAATAAAGAGTTTGAAGTGGATATTGAAGGTGTTACCGGCGAAGTAACCATGGCGCCGGGCTTCTATATTGACTCCCTGACAATTCCGGCGGTCGGCGAATGGCTGGAGTTCACAAATATACCAGTGGTTCTGCTGGAAATCTCCAGCCCTGAAGGCGGCAAACTGGACGGCATTATCGGGATGAACCTGTTTACTGAATATAATCTCATTTTCCGCGGCGGCGGAATTTTCTTAGAAGATGACCCAAGACTGGAATTTGAGCACATCTCGACCGGACCCGTTACCGGCGACATCGCACCTGAAATCAGAGACGGCAAAGTGGATCTGGTGGACTATTCAGTGTTCAGCGCAGCATGGCTGGCGACAGGTATTGACGGCAACTGGAACGCAGATGCGGATTTCGTTCCTTCTGGCTCATCTGAAAGCATCATTGACCTGCAAGACCTTTCGGTGTTTTCAGAAAACTGGCTTACAGGCGTATCCTTCTAACCATCGCTTTATCCGGCAATCGTGTGCATGATGATCGCTCCGGCGGTGTTTTCTGACAGCACCGACAGCGGGGGCAAAAGAAGAAGTTCCTCGCCTTTAGAGGCCCATTTATTTTCCAGCACGATTCGCTCCACGGCATTCACCCATTGTTCATAGGAAGCAACCGGCAGATGGTGTACACTGACCACGCCGTAATACAAGCTCAACTGCTGAGCCGTTACCAGGTCCGGACACAATGCCAGCACCGGATCATCAATCCGGGCCTTGCTGAGCAACCGGCAAAGGAGCTCGTTGTCAGCCCAGATAACCACCATTTCCGCCTCAACTTCATCCAGCATGTGAGCCACCGCACGGGCTATCACCTCGGCGTGGGCCGTCTCAGTCGCCCGGTCCATCCGGGGCCGCAACTCGTTCAACTCTTCAATATAAACTTCCGTCGATTTGCAGATATGGGCCAGCGTTTTGACCGCCGACACGGGGTGCTTACCAATCGCGGTTTCGCCGGACAGCATCACCGCGTCCGCACACTCCATCACCGCGTTGGAAATATCCGTCGCTTCGGCCCGCGTAGGCGAGGCGTTTTCGATCATCGACTGCAAGACCTGCGTCGCCACGATGACCGGCTTGGCAAACCGGCGGCACAGTGCAGTAATCTTTTTCTGCACAAGCGGCACCTGCGCCAGATCCATCTCGACGCCCAGATCCCCTCGGGCAACCATAATGGCGTCCGCGGCATAAAGAATCGACTCGATATTTTCAACCGCCTGCGGTTTTTCGATCTTGGCGATAATTTTGATCGGTGAGCCCTTCTCCTGCACATACTCTTTCAATGTTTGAATCTCTTTGCTTCGCTGGACAAAGCTCAACGAAAGATAGTCCAGCTCATACTCGATAGCCCAGTCCACACACTGCCAGTCTTTTTCGGTGATAGGCGGCATAGACAGGTCCGTATCGGGGAGGTTCATTCCCTTGCGACTGGATAGTGCCCCGCCAACCAACACCCTGCATTTGAGCCAGTCCGGCGTTTTATCGATAACTCTCAGCGCCAGCTGGCCGTCATCGATCAGGATGCGATGACCGACTTGTATGTCATCAACCAAATCGACAAACAAGGTGGTGAAGTGTTCGGCGTTTCCGGTCTCGCTCCCAACAGAAATCGTTAGCTCACTGTCTTCGGTAAGAACTGTTCCCGGCTCAATCACCCCTGTGCGGATTTTCGGCCCGCATAAATCCCCCATCACCGAAACCGCATAAGGCAGCTCCGCGCGGGCCGTGTTAATATACTGCAGGACCGAAAGATGCTCATCAAACGACCCATGCGAAAAATTCAGACGAAAGGTGGAAACCCCCGCCGCCAAAAGTTCCCGTATCGTATCGAGCGAGTTGGAGGCCGGTCCCAATGTAGAAACGATACTTGTTTTATTTGCCATCTGCATGTCCCTTTTGATGAATTATCTCTACGGCAATCAAAAGTACCACTAAGGCACGCCAGAATCCAGCAAAATCCATGAAGGGTAGGGCACAAGGGCAACGAAAACCCGGAGGCAGGAAAACATTAAAATCCTTGTAAAAACGGCGATATTTCACAAGACTTTGATAAAGTGAAGGTGTTGGGGCTCGAACCCAAGACCTACGGCTTAAAAAGCCGTTGCTCTACCAACTGAGCTACACCTCCACAAAGGCTAAGGAAATTAGCAAAAAAGAACCGGCTAATCAAGGAAAATACATTAAAATAACACGGGTTTTTAAGATTTTAGCCCCTTTTATGATCTGCTGTTAAGCTGGAAAGCCTTCTTGCCGAAAAAATATATAGCTTTTTAAGTAAAAGAATTAGCTCGATATACTGAACCATTTTGGTATAAAGTACATTTTTATGGAATTCGCGACTTTTTTATTCCTTATTTTAATGCGATTTTATCTTTGCGAGTTCCTGTAGCAGGAACCATTTATGAAAATGAACTGTTTTAACCAACTGAAAACACCTATTCTCGTGTTGGGCTTGTGGATCTGCCTTGTAAGCATTTCCTCTGTCCATCTGACCACTGCCATTGCAGAGGAAAAAACATCCCAACCCAACAAAAAACAAGTGGAACCGGAAGCCCCCAACACAACTGAGGCCAAAGAGACAAGTAAACAAAAGAGCGACATCTTTGATCTGAAACTTTCTACATATATTTTAATCAATGAGGCCTACGGTCGCATCTTTACGCCGGAACTGATTACCGAAGAGGGTCTGGTTAAGTACAGCACGCTCAAGCGAAAACGCCAGGATGTCATCACCGCCAAGCGAGAATTAAAAAAACTCAATCCCGCCATCCTGATGAACCTTTCCAAAGAGGAGCGGATTGCATTTTGGGTCAATACTTATAATTTTTGCACGATCAAACTCATTCTTGAAAACTATCTGATCCAACCAGACGGGAACTATAAGATTCCGCCAAAATGGTACATGATCATCTACCCGGACAACAGCATCATGCAGATCACCGGGGCCTGGACGAAAGAGTTCCATGAGATACTGCGGGAGGAATACACGCTGCAGGAGATCGAGCAGGATTTTCTGTTGAAACGCTATAAAGACCCACGACTCTGCTTTGCACTCTCGAATGCCAGTGTGGGCGGAGCGACATTGCGAAATGAACCCTACCAAGCCGACCACCTTGATGAACAATTGGATGACCAAGTCAAAAAATACCTCAACACCGAAAAGGGAATGCGCTGGGACAAAGACGATAATAGCCTTTTCCTATCGAATATCTTTCAGATATACAAGGATACCTTTTTGGAATCCGATCTGGCCGCAATAAAAAAGTTTCGCAGCCGAAAAGACGAAGAGCGGGTCTGGTTTAACTTCATCACGCCCTACCGGTCCGAAGAGGATGTCCGCCATCTTGAAGATGCGGAACTACGCATCCGGTTCATTGACTTCGACTGGCATTTAAACGAAGCCCAATGAGATTACTGACTTCAATGTCAAGCGACCGTTCATATCTTGTGGATTAATCCTTGATTTATAGCCCCCTGTCATTATACTCCGTGTTTTCAATAAGCGAATCTGTTGGCAATTACAGGAGAATAAAATGACAAAGACAAACTCAATGAAAACACGCTTCAACGGCAGAGGTCATCTGTTTACCAGTGAATCAGTTACCATGGGGCATCCCGACAAAGTAGCCGACCAGATATCCGACGCCGTCCTGGATGCGATGCTGGCACAGGATCCTAACAGCCGAGTCGCCTGTGAAACATTGGTCACCACAGGGCTTGCACTGGTCGCCGGCGAAGTAACCACAAAGGCCTATGTCGATATCCCGGGGATTATTCGCAAGACTATTGAAGCCATCGGATACACCGATCCGGCAATTGGATTTGACCATGAAAACTGCGCGGTTATTACAACACTGGATGAGCAAAGTCCGGATATTTCACAGGGTGTCACCGAAGGAACCGGGCTTCACAGAGAACAGGGAGCCGGTGACCAGGGATTGATGTTCGGGTTTGCCTGCAAGGAAACGCCGGCATTGATGCCGATGCCAATCTATTTGGCGCATAAGCTGACGGATCGTTTGTCGAAAGTCCGTCAAAGCGGAAAGCTGCCATGGTTGCAGCCAGACGGTAAGAGCCAGGTTACAGTCGAATACAATGATAACGGCAAACCCAAACGGATTCATACGGTTGTCATTTCAACACAGCATACGGCAGATGTCAAATATGCTACGATCAAGAAAGAAATTCTCGAAAAGGTCATCCTACCGGTACTGCCCAAGCGACTTGTTGATAAGAAGTTGGTCGTTCATATCAATCCAACGGGCAAGTTTATTGTGGGCGGTCCGAAAGGAGACTGCGGACTGACCGGACGGAAGATCATTGTCGATACCTACGGCGGACGCGGCGGTCACGGCGGCGGGGCTTTCAGCGGAAAAGATCCATCCAAGGTAGACCGCAGCGCCAGCTATATGGCTCGTTATATCGCCAAAAATCTTGTCGCAGCCGAATTGGCGGATACGTGTGAAGTGCAACTGTCTTACGCAATCGGAGTGGCCGAACCGATCTCGGTACTGGTCAATTCGGAAGGAACGGGAAAAGTTGATGAGACGATCATTGAAAAACTCATCCGCGAGATTTTTCCCTTAACGCCAAAAGGCATCATCAAACACCTGAAGCTCAAACGCCCAATTTATGAGCAAACCGCCCGCAACGGACACTTCGGCCATAACCACTCGGACTTCACTTGGGAAAAAACCGACATGGCAAATAAACTTCGCAAGGCTGCGGGGCTAAAGCCCATCAGAAAGAAAAGAGCTAAAAAGAAATAGCGAAAACCACACAGACTCAAGGCAGGAGAAGAAGGACGGCTTTGTAATATCAAACTTGGAGGAGTTCACCTTTGTGAACTCCTTTTTTATTAACTCTGGGGGGAATTATCGCACCCAGAGCCATGACCGAATCACCCCACCCCCTGCTGCAGTTATATCATCTCTTATCATGATTTTTGACGGAACCACTGCCATATTGACACACCCCCTAGATTGCCCACAAAACCTTAACCTCTCATAAATAAAGAAGTTAAGGTTTCGCCACGACTATTGGCACAGCGATTGCTGTATAGAGTCTTGCAGAGAAAAGGTGAAGATTTACGAGCCATATTAAACACAATCGATAGGAGTTCAAAATGGGTAAAATCATCGGAATTGACCTTGGAACGACAAACTCAGTTGTCGCGGTAATGGAAGGTTCGGCCCCGAAGGTGCTGATCAACGCTTCCGGTGCACGGCTGACGGCCTCGGTGGTGGGCTTTACTGACAAGGGCGAACGGCTGGTCGGCCAAACCGCCAAGCATCAGCAGGTGACCAATCCGGAAAACACCGTCTATTCGGTCAAGCGGTTCATGGGCCGTCGGCACCGTGAAGTCGGCAGCGAAGAAAAGACAGTTCCCTACGGTATTACCGGCGCCGCTGACGAATTGGTCAAGATCAGCGTACATGATAAAGAATATACCCCGCCGGAGATTGCGGCGATGATCCTGCAGGATTTGAAAAAGACCGCCGAAGATTACCTGGGCGAGACCATCGAACAGGCGGTGATCACGGTTCCGGCGTACTTTAACGACTCACAGCGACAGGCCACCAAGGATGCCGGCAAGATCGCCGGCCTGAAGGTCGAGCGAATTATCAACGAACCGACTGCGGCGGCACTGGCCTATGGGCTGGAAAAGAAGAAAAATGAAAAAATCGCCGTTTTTGACTTTGGCGGCGGCACATTCGATATCTCGGTCCTCGATATCGGCGACAATGTCTTTGAAGTCCTCAGCACTCATGGCGATACGCACTTGGGCGGCGACGACCTGGATGAAGTGCTAATCAACTATCTGGCCAATGAGTTCAAGAAAACCGAAGGCATCGACCTGCGGACCGACCCGATGGCACACCAGCGGCTGAAGGAAGCTGCCGAAAAGGCCAAATGTGAGTTAAGCACGCAGGTCGAAAGTACGGTGAATCTGCCGTTTATCACCGCAGACGCCTCCGGCCCAAAGCACATGAACCTGACCCTGACTCGCAGCAAGTTCGAGGCATTGGTCGAACCCACGCTGGAACGGTTGCGTCAGCCGTGTTTGAAAGCTATTCAGGACTCTAAACTGAACAAAAGCGAAATCGCCGAAATCCTGATGGTCGGCGGCTCGACCCGCATCCCGATGGTCCAGAAAATAGCCAAAGAAATCTTCGGCAAGGCGCCGAACAAGAGCATCAACCCAGATGAGGTCGTAGCAATGGGCGCTGCGATCCAAGGTGCTATTTTGGCCGGAGACTCCGGGGTCAAAGACATCCTGCTGTTGGATGTAACCCCTTTGTCGCTGGGTGTGGAAACCCTTGGCGGCGTGATGACCAAGCTGATCGAACGCAATACGACGATCCCCTCCAGCAAAAAGGAAGTATTCTCGACCGCCGCTGACGGCCAAACGGGTGTGGATATCCATGTCCTGCAGGGCGAGCGAGAATTCGCACGCGACAACCGCACGCTGGGCCGGTTCCAGTTGGCAGATCTTCCGCCGGCACCGCGAGGCATCCCGCAAATTGAAGTTTCTTTTGACATCGATGCCAACGGTATCTTGAATGTATCCGCCAAGGATACAGGAACTGGCAAAGAACAGTCGATCAAGATTCAAGCCAGCTCAGGTCTGAGCGACGATGAAGTTGAAAAGATGGCACAAGACGCCGAAGCCCATGCCGAGGAGGACAAGCAGCGGCGTGAGGTCGTCGATCTGAAGAATCAGGCCGATCAGTTGGTGTACTCGACCGAGAAAACGCTAAAAGAACATGGCGAAAAGGTGTCCGCCGAAATTCGCGGCAATATCGAGTCGGCGATGAACAATCTGAAAGAGGCCGCTAAAGGCGATGACGGCGACGCCATCAAGAAAACGATGGAAAACCTCGGCGAAGTCTCTCAGGAATTGGGCAAGATTCTGTACGAAGAGGCCGCCAAGCAGCAGGCCGCCGAAGGGGGTCAACCGGGCAAGCCACAACCGGACGCCGATGCCGAACCACAAGAAGGCGAAGTCCGAAGAAAAGGCGGCGATGATGTGATCGATGCGGAATTTGAATCCAAAGACTAACATAATCCGCAAACACAGAGAAACACCCAGGAACCCCGGCAAGTCGGGGTTCCTTTTTTATGCTCCTATCAATTCAGGTGAACTTTTATCCTGACAAAATAAATCTTATATATTTTCGAATTTCGTCCGAAAACATCCGTCTTTACCTTGACATTTCGCGTACATAAGACTTAAATATGGTCGTAACTCATTTCATTGGGAGTAAACAGATGACGATAGGGATATCACATTCTGAACCGGCGCAAGCCACTAAGCACACGCTCCTGTATGTGTTCTCACCCTCTCGGCAGGAACGGCTTTATCAGTTGCAAATGGACACACTGGCCAACAAGCAACTTGCTCTGGATGACCACCATGTTGTAATTGCAGAGGTCTTTGAGCATGAGGGAGGCCATGTCGGCCCGAAGAAAATTCGCATTGAGAGCAGCACCGGACTCCGGCGGGAATACCATATCTCACCGGGACAGTTTAAGGTAGTACTAGTTGGGAAGGATTCTGCCGTCAAACTCTGTGCGGAATCATGCGTGTCCTGCGAAGAAGTCTTTATGCGTGTGGAGAATGAACTCGCCCACAAAGCCGAGTCAAGGTTCCTGTAATAATCGCGAAGGCCGGCGATAACGCTTTTGCCGAAAGCGTGTAAGAGCGATTTAGCTCCATTCCGCAAACCCCCTCCACCCGCCGCGGTGATACTAAACAGAAAAATCCCTTGCAACCGATGTCCGTTTACCATACAATACACAACAATGAATGAACAAAAAATACAATCCAATAACCACGTGGACACGGCCCACTCTACCAACTCAATATCATATGTGAGAAAAAAACATGGCTAAGACAATAAGCGTCTGGCTGGTGATTCTAACCTGTCTGGGCTTCGCAGAAATAGTATCCGGTGTTGAAATTCGATCTGAGATTCATTTTACTTTTGAGCAGACAAAAGGGATCGGCAAGGAAAAGGATGTTTGCAAGCGTGACCCCAGTGATGTTATCAAGGTAGGTGAGAACTGGTATGTTTGGTACAGCAAGGTCGAAAAAGGCGCGCCGTTATATCCATCCGGCTATAATGCCACAATATGGTACGCGACGAGTCAGGATGAGGGGTATACGTGGATAGAAAAAGGGCAGGCGGTTGGGAAAGGGCCACAGGGACACTTTGATTCTTATGCTGTCTTTACTCCCAATATACTGTCATATCATGGAAAGTACTATTTATATTATACCGCTGTTGCCATTGGTTTTAATAATCAAGGCTACAGCGACATCAATAAAACAAACATTGGCGTGGCGGTTTCTGATTCCCCCGCCGGTCCCTGGAGAAAACCAGAGAATAATATCGTTGTGGAGCCGTCTTTAGATCATTCAAAATTCGACAGCTTCCGGTGTGACGATTCCTGTATAATTGTTCGAGACGAAAAAATCTGGCTTTATTATAAAGGTCGGCAATGGTCGAAAACACCCGCTCAAACTAAAATGGGCGTCGCCCTTGCAGACAATCCTCTGGGGCCTTTCAAAAAACTCAATGATGGTGGTTTTGTTCAGGACAGCGGCCATGAAGTGATGGTCTGGCCCTATAAGGGCGGCGTTATGTCGCTGGCTTCGAATACAGGCCCACAAGGCAAAAGTCTTTTTTATGCTGAAAACGATATCGATTTCAAGGTCATCAGGGGTAATCTCAAGAACCTGCCCAAAGCCCCCGGCTGTTTTCGTGAAGACCTTTCAGGACGACCCGCGGATAATCATGGTATCCAGTGGGGTATATCAATGGTTCTCGGTCAGGACCCTTACCTTGTTCGGTATGAGTGCAACTTGCGCCAGGTGCCATCTATAAAGAGCTCGATGTCAAGATAAAATGGCGTGGCAAGCCGGGTATCGCAACCGAAATTCGGTAGGGCTAGTTGTGCCACCCATTGATTTGTTTTAAATTTGCCTGGCTTGGCCATTTATGGTAAAATCCCTCTAAGCTAACAGATTAACCGACCAAGGAGATAGATTATGTGTGATAGTTGTGGTTGTGGCGAAAAGGCTTTCGAAGCGAAAGTCGCAGAGGTAATCGAGTCCATCCGTCCAATGCTTCAAAACGACGGCGGTGATATTGAGTTGGTCGGTTGTGATGAAGACAAAACCATCCGTGTTCGACTGCAAGGTGCCTGCAAGGGTTGCCCTGGTGCGGCGATAACACTAAAAATGGGCGTCGAACGAATGCTCAAACAAAACATCAGCGAGGTTAAAGAAGTCGTCGCGGTAGATTAGTAGCCGAAGCGTCTCTGCTTCGGAGTGAAGATAGGGATCCGCCGGAAGTGGATAATCTTTTTATTCTCAAGCAGGGACGCTTGAGCTGCGGTGTTATTTTTGCTCTTCTTCCAGGATTTCGACGGCGATTTTGCCCAGCTCATTGTTGGCATTTTCGCGCATTTGGTTCGCCTGCTCAATCAGTTCGGCGGAGGAGGCCTGCTGGAAGGGTTCGAGGTCAAATGTCCATGTGTAGGAATCTTCAATCGTTCCCGGCCAAAGCACTTCAGCAAAAAAGTCCAGCGGGAACACATCATGTGCCGGTCGTTTGAGCAATTGATGGGTGTTCAGGATGTCATAACCCGGTTTTTCGATGCGGATATTGTAATCACCGTACCAATTGAAGTTCACCGTTACCGGCGTAACGCCAATCTCTTCATCATTGAGCCAGACAACCGCCTGCTCCGGTTCGGTCACAATCGTCAGCTTTCGCTCAACACAACCGGTCAAAAGCATGGCTCCGCAAACAATGACAGAAATCTCAAACATGTACTTTGTATTCAGCATCTTCGAATCCTCTTTTTTTACTTTTTCTCGAGGCGTCAAGGGTATCAAAGCCGCCCGAAAAAAGCAACCGCTTTTTCTATCAGGGCATAAAAGCTCGCAATGCGCATAAAAACAGCCGGAGCCGGCGGTCATCCATTTGACCCTCGGCTCTGGCCTAAAGGGGAGAAATATTTATTGAAAAGTATAAACCCCAAATCTTTTCAGTAAATATGTCTCCCACAACTCTCTGATGAAAAAGTTTATGGGCCTGACACCTGAGAGCCAGATCTCAGGCCCCATCTTAGGGGTAAGTATTTTATCTCATCCTGCAAGCGGATGACGCTTTCTGGCTTTAAATCTTAGAACTCTTTGACGGCGTACAGCGTCTCAATCGCCCGCTCGTTGGGCAAACCGAGGACCGAGGTCATGACCTGACGAAAATATTCATCACCGCAATCTTCATTGACCACCGCGCTGACGCCGAGCATCCTCGCCTCGATTTCCTGTTGAGGGTTGTTCGCCTCAATAATGGCAATCGTCGGCATGTCCGGCTTGACGGCTTTGAGCTTTTTGAGAAACTGACCATTCGGCATATCCGCCAGATTCCAATGACTGACCACGCTGTCGATCGAGTCCGTCTTGAAAAAATGAATCGCATCGGAGCCATGGGCCATATTGAGTAAACGCACCGGTAGCCCGTTGAATTCACCCACTCGATCTTCCACCCCCACCGCCAATACATTCATTTCCGCAATAATGACCATAATCTAATACCTCACAAAACAATATCGTCATTCAATTCATATATTCTATACTTTTCTGCGTTTTCGCAGCATTAGTCCACCCAAACCCAACAAAACCATTGTGGTCGGTTCAGGCACCGCAAAACTGACATTGATTGTCTAAACCGAAAGACTCACCGTAATACAAATCATCTTCGAGGGTAAATAATGTCACATTTGAAAACAGATCTGTTGAAATGAAACACAAAAATCCGGTCCCGCCGTTGGAAAGCATCGAGACGCTGAACTCATACAGTAATCCGTTCACCTCTAACATCAATCCACTGCTACTGTAGGTTGATTTGAAATCTCCGCCAAAAGCACCCACCAAAAAAGGCAAGTGAACAATAGTGGCGGCACCTGGATAAGGAGGATAGCAAGCCTCCTGATAGAAATGTGTCCCATCGATATTCCACAGCCCAGAACCATCATCAATTGCATTCCATTTGTTTACCTCGGGCAGATTGAGCATCTCAATATCGATTAAACCGGCATGGTTGACACCCTCAGTAAGAAAATGGGCTGTTGCCGACTCGAAGTCCTCAATGACAATGTCGCCACTCACCGCACTTTCCCACGCGCTTCTGTCCGTATAGAATGACAAAGCAGCTTTTGCGGATGTCACGAAAGACAGAATTGCAATCAAAACTATGACTATGAAATGTCGTTTTGCCTTCATGATAACTTCTCGATTTTTAATAATTTATTCTCTGCGTTTTCGGAGCAGCAAACCACCAAGCCCCAGCAGAACCATTGTGGCTGGTTCGGGCACATTGACAAACGATTCGCTACCACCGTTTCCAAAGGCCTGCACATGCGTTCCAATCCGCAAATCACCGTCATTCAGCTCTTCGATGATATTCGCATAGGTCTTTCCGGATTGGAGCAAATAGACAATTTCGACCCACTCACCCAGCTCAACACCCCACTCCGGCTCAGGATTGAGCGGCTCAATTGAAAAAGCTGTCGTTGCGATAAACTCCGGGGTAATCGATTTCCCACCGGGCAGGTTTTTTGGGCTGACGCTTCCAACTTCGTCTTCCTTAAAATCCACTCCCGACAGCGACTCATCAATTGATGCAAACCCAAGGATCGAACCGTCCTGGAAATAGATTTCCGTGATCACACAATAATCCAGGCCTTCATTCATAAACTTGAAACCGACAAGGTTAAACAAATCACCATCCTGCAGGATGGTTCCCTGGTCAGACACTTCGACAGAAAGCTGAAACTCTCCAATACCCGCATCTATTAAATTGTTATTTGTAATGTTTCCGAAACCAAATGTCTCTGTGTCCAATGACGCCTGAGCGTTTGCAATACAGAGTACACTTACTGCTATATATCCGCGCATAAGTTTCGAGACATGAATAAAATATGATTAGTTCGTAAAGGTTGCCAAAACTGACCTTTAAAGGCATAATATTGTATTTCTTATAAAATCCATATTCCCAGATTATGTCCTATTATTTATGTGCGGCTATATACCAGTACCACATTGATCCACATCCTTGCTTGACTCTTCATGCTTCTCCCATTCTGCATTTTTTAAATGCCATTATTATTGTTTAAGGTTCAAGGGGACTTAAGTCCCCTTGAACCTTGTTTAATTTCCAAAGATCAGTTAAATCTTACGTTTTTTGCCTTTTCGCAGAACCAACCCACCAAGACCCAGCAGAACCATCGTCGCCGGCTCCGGCACAAGAGTCATACTTCCGCTGAGTGCGCCCTCGTAATAATCACCGCTTGATATCATCGTGCTAAGATCCATACCGGCATTTTGCAGTGTTAAATCGAAGTCCAGTTTATCACCGACTTTATAGCTTTGAATCAGCCGCGAATTTGTCGCTGTGGCTAACTTAGTAATGATGATATTCGCCTGGATAGCCGGATAAATCATTGCTGTTGAACCGGTAGTGAAAATGCTACCTATTCCTAATCTGCCGGTCAAAATGGGTGCACCACTTATTACATCCCGAATCACAATTTGTTGAGAAACAGGAATAATTGTCCCTTGGTAAATTTCCGGCATTGGTATGATTTGACTAAAATCGATCACCTCAAAACCGGTCACCTCTAAGTCCGGCAATTCGATAAAAGCACTGACAAGAATATCACTTATATATCCCCGAACGAGATCAATACCGATGGGCTGGCTGAATGAAAAGATGCTTTGCCCATAACTCCAATAGCCACCATCATCAGTTGAAAAACCAATATCGGTTGTGGCATTTGCAAATTGAGTCATCACAATAACTGTCATAAGTATAGTAATCCGCTTCATTGTACTTCTCCCTTTCGTATCGTTTGTATTTTTCATTGTTGGCCTTCTAATTTCCAAAGCCGTATTTGTTGGCTTTCGTTCTTGTCATATTTTTTGAAAACACATTGTTTTCAAAATCCTCTGACACTTTGTTGAGTTAAAACCTCCGAAACCATTTGATGGACAAAGGCAATTGCCGCTGCATTGATCCATCGTGTTTGCTGATAAAGGAAGTGCCATCTCAGCAATCGTTTTAAACCGCCTATTCACTTTTGAAAGAACCTTGCGATCTTGCCGTCATCCGGTTGCGTGCCCGTTTGAAAGGCACACAACCGTCACGGCTTTATCATCATCCCCGAATCTCTTATTTTCGTTTCCGCAATAGAACGGAGCCAAGACCCAGAATAAACATCGTCGCCGGTTCGGGGATTGTGTCCGGTACCAGGATTTTATGTAAGGGAGTTTGGTCTGGGTCAACACCTATCGCATTGTCCGCGCCGTAGTCATTCACATTGTCCACTTCTTTGCCGAAGCTGCTGTTGTGAACATAGTTCTTGACATCTCCTGTGGAGGCCTTGCCGTCTTTGGCATAGAAGTCCCCCCACATAGGTGCCCGGGTACTGTCGAACGAAAAACTGTTTTGTTCAAGTCCGTCGATCTTGACCCCCCAGACCAAATCTGGAATACCGGGATTTGATTTGTCAATCTTGGACCACTCAGGGCCTACAATAATACCACCATCGCTGCCATTGAATATGTCCTCACAGGTAAAGTTCTCCGAAACCTGGATAATGAAATGGCTCATATCCTTTGTAAGAGGGCTGCCGTCTGACTTGGTGAAGTCATATTCATAGTGCCATGTTCCGTCGCCCTTTGGGCTGATGTCCCACGCCACTGTAAATCCGTCTGCAAGCCAATCGCCACTCGCTGTCAACTCATCCGTAGTAGAAATTGAGTCCACCAAAGTTGCACTTGCATTGAGTCCTACTGCCAACATTACTGTTACTACCAACCAAATTGTTCGTTTCGTGTTCATTTTTTTCTCCCATTGAGATTGTTGATTTACATTCTGTTTAACATTTCGTTTTGTAACCATTTTTTCTCCCATTTACATTTTTACTCCCTTCGAGTTTCTTCATTTCTCCTTTTCACAAGAAAAAGAATCGCCCTTTTCTATTAATGTGAATATGTCTGTATTCACCTCTCTATGAACTTTTCAAATAACTGGTTTTATTGTTACTCGTACTCAAACGGCCTATCCTTACCTACGGTGAAAAATGTTGGGCCTGAAACCTGTGAACCAGGTTTCAGGCCCAACTTGGAGGAAGAAAGATATCTATACTTAAGCTCATTTTGGGAAACGAGATCGTAATTGGAGTCGGGCCGTCGACCGGAGATTGGCTTCGTACCCGACACTTGGAGGAGGAGGAAAGATATCTATACTTAAACTCGTTTTGGGAAACGAGATCGTAATTGGAGTCGGGCCGTCGACCGGAGATTGGCTTCGTACCCGACACTTGGAGGAGGAGGAAAGATATCTATACTAAAACTCGTTTGGGAACGAGATCGTAATGACTGTAAAAACTCCTGCTTTGAGTTCCCCTTCGCCCTTCCATCTGTCTGCGGCGTCATTGTTACAAAATCAGGCATTGATTACAAAATCACCCGGCTTCTTAACGCCGCTACATTTTTCAGTTTTGAAAGAGCTTTAATTCTTTGCAACTTTCCGTCGCGTTTTCGTAAGAACTATTAAGCGAGAGGTGTGCCAACACGAAAAAGTTTTTGTGGGAAATTTTTATCTCCTGTATTTCAAAAGACTTAGCAAGCCCGATTTAAGACAGCTGCAGAATTTGGCAATAACTGGGTTTTGG
>JAGGWF010000056.1 GCA_021157685.1 Planctomycetota bacterium
CTCCAATATCTTCGATTGCACGGTAAAACGAAAACCTCCATAAGTTCTTAAATCATATAGTGTTATAGTGTAACAGATGGACGGGCTATAGAAAAGTAAAAAAAAACTAAGTTTGAAAGACATCAAGCTTGACTTTGTTATATAGATTATTGTAGAATGGATAGGAACTGGTTGGTGTCTCGAGTTATAAGTTTGAAATGATAATGATGATGAATAAATGGGGCTGTTTTGGATTGCTTTTTCTTTTCGCTTTGTGTCTATACAGCCAAAGCGTATATCGATGTGACAGTTCAACAAACTTAGTGCCATGATGCAGGACGATTCAGATCTCATCGTGGCAGATGTTCGTGAGGAATCAGAGTATTGCGGTGTACTTGGGCATGTATCAGGCGCTTGCAGTTACCCTTGCAACAGTAGTGTGCGTCAGAATACCTATACCGATGATTTGAGAGTTGTAAATCTCGATAAAAAGATATTGAAATAACTAAAAAGTAAAAAGGTTAACTTTAAAAATAGTGTAAAAATGAGTCACTGCTTTTAGCATTTTTTGACTTTTGACGCAGGCGTCATTATGACCTTCGGAAATGCGGCTTTTATGGGCCTTTCCCATACTGTTTCACGCATCTTCGCGCAGGCCGATGCCCGCATAATGTTCCAGCCGGCAATCCTGCCCTTATGGGAGTGTAAACCCATGGATGAGGTTGTCCCCTGACAGCAGACAAGCAAAGTCTGACTCAAAAAATGTTGTGGGTGTGAGCTCGTAGAAATTTACCTTAAGTGCCGGAGGAAAAAATGGAATCTTATACAAAGCAAAAAAAAGGGTTTACCTTAATAGAATTATTGGTCGTTATATCGATTATTGCCCTATTGCTGGCGATATTGATGCCGGCATTGGGCAAGGCCAAAGGGATTGCCAAGCGCGTTGTATGTCAATCAAATCTCAAGCAGCAAGCCACAGCTTTCAACTTTTATCGAAACGATAATGATGATTACTTTCCCTCCAAGCCTAATTTTGTTCTGACTTACTTCAATTGGGGAGGTACCATTGGGTCCCAAACGGGGGTGGCAGGGGTCAACCGTAAACTGCTTAATCCATATGTTGGAGCTGGCGATGAGGTTACTCTTGGAAGGGTGGAAGGCGGATTACAGATTTTTCACTGCCCCAGCGACAAAGGCATGTATGATGGCGCGTGGGCCACTTCCTGGGGAGGGCCCGACCGATTGCCAACCGTGTGGGAGGCCCTGGGCACCAGCTACTACTATAATTGTACTGCTATTGCGAATAATGGTGCCCTAGGGGTCTGGAACAAAAAAGTCTCTGATACAAAAAACCCTTATAAATTGATCCTTGTAGGAGACATGACTGTCGGAACTTATGGTTTCGGCGCGGATCCGTTCCAGTATGGCTATTGGCATAATAAACATGAGCTTGGTTGGGCCAATACAATGTTTGTAGACTACCATTCTGAGTATATCCAAGTTCATCTAGATGATCCAGACAATGCTACTTACAATTTCCAGACCGGTCAAAACTGGACTTTTCTTTTTAAATGACAGCTTTGATGCCTAATCAACAACCATCAGTAGAACTGGTGGCATGAGGAAGGCCCCTAAAAGGGGCCTTTCGGCTTAGTTAGTTAATTCGTCTTTTTCATGTTTTTCTTGTTCTTGGATGTACTTACAGATCTTCG
Source organism: Planctomycetota bacterium (assembly GCA_021157685.1). Taxonomy (GTDB): domain Bacteria; phylum Planctomycetota; class Phycisphaerae; order Sedimentisphaerales; family Anaerohalosphaeraceae; genus 4572-13. Next base: position 1,692 of record JAGGWF010000056.1, read on the forward strand.
CTTCGTCGAGCCTGACTGTACTGACACAGTCGCCTCGCGACCAGAAACTTCGACCGAACAAGGTGTCGGTAACACGCTTAATCTCACGGTTGATCCGAACAGCACTTTCATGTCTGTGTAGAATAGTGCGAGGTTGCGAATAGCAGGTGAGCTTCCTGGTGTAAGAGTGCTGCGATTAGTGGTGTGCGCCAATAACAAGCTAAAGCTTGAACTCTTACGGGGTTGGTATCTTGAGCGAAATCGTATCGCCATTGGGCGATAGCAGTGCAGCCCTGTCCGCAAGGACCCATTGAGACTAACGGAACCGCGTATCAATAAACGGTTCATTTCTCATCTCATCTTTACATCATCTTCAACCGAATCTCAATCGCGAAATCCGTGTTCCGGCCGGAAACCGGCCAGTAAGAAATCTCTCTATAATAAAATTATAGACTTGTCAAGTTAGCGTGGCACGGGCTTCCAGCCCGTGAATCACGGCCAAGATGGCCGTGCCACAAAAATACAAATTCCTATACTATTAAATTATTGTCGACATATGCCGACGATATAGTTATAATCTTTCTGAAATGCAACTAAGACGCCTGCGTCAAAAGTCAAAAAAAACGGTGGCGTTTTCTGCCCATTATCACCGTTTTTTGTCGGCGATTCAGACTTTTGGCGGGCGCATCAACTGCTATTAAAATATGAAAAATTGCAACAAACTAGATTCTACTACTGCGATTAACAGCTTTATGGTGTAATCACTTAAGATTTTTTAAATCCGTATAGAGCTAAGGAATTTTTATGCGTATTATAGTGCCCATTAAACAGGTACCGGAAACGAATGCTGTCAAAATGGATTCGGAAACCGGAACGATGATTCGTGATGGTGTTGAAGCGATCATTAACCCATTAGACCTTTATGCGATTGAGAGTGCTATTCAACTGCGTGAGGAGCACGGAGGCGAAATCATCGCTCTATCGATGGGCCCTCCCAAAGCTGCTGCTGCCCTTAGAGAAGCCATTGCAATGGGGTGTGATTCAGCGGTACTTCTTTCGGATAAGGCATTTGCCGGCGCCGACACCTGGGCTACCAGTTATGTATTGGCCAAGGCCGTCGAGCATATGGGCGACTACGACCTGATTATCTGCGGCGAACGCGCCACTGATGGGGATACCGGCCAAGTCGGGCCTGGGATTGCATCATTTCTGGATTTGCCTGTGGCAACCTATATTGGCAAGGTTGATCAGGTCAGTAAAAAATCCTGTCGTCTTCATCGTTTGGTGGAGAATGGACACGAAGTTCTCGATGTTGAACTGCCTGCTGTATTAACAATGGTCAAAGAAGTGGCTGATCCACGATTACCAACACTTCGCGGCAAACAACGAGCCAAAAAAGTTGATCTTCCTGTCTGGACAGCAACTGATATTAATGCTGATGCGGACAAACTTGGTTTGGCTGGTTCACCAACGCGAGTGGTCAAGATATTCCGTCCACAAGTGGCTCGTCAGTGCGAGAAAATTATCGCAATGGACGAATCAGATATTGATCGGGCTGTGGATAGGTTGGTCACATTTTTACAGAAGAAAGATTTTATTTGAGATTGGAAACAATGGTAAAAAATAAACAAGCGCATTCAGGCGTATGGATTCTTGCTGAGCAAGCTGATGGTAAAGTTCAGCGTATTAGTTATGAATTGTTGACCCGGGGTCGTGATTTAGCCGATAAACGCCATACGGATTTGACAGCGATAATCTTTGGCAGCGATATAAACGCTAAAGATTTGCAGGCACTTATTGATTGTGGAGCCGATAAGGTTATAGCGATGGAAGCTGCTGGGCTGGAACATTTCCTTGTTGAACCCTATGCTTGCTGTATGCTGAAAGTTATTGAAGACTATCGGCCGGAAATAATCATTGCTGGCGCGACATCTACCGGCCGGACTCTTATGCCATATATTGCCATCAAAGCCAATGCTGGTTTAACGGCTGACTGTACGGTACTGGATATTGAGGAGGGAACGGGTCATTTACTTCAAACTCGTCCTGCAATTGGGGGTAATATTCTGGCAACTATTAAAACACCTCAGCATCGTCCCCAAATGGCGACGGTTCGGCCTCACTCAACAAAGCCCGCAACCAAGCAGGAAGGTAGAACGGGTGAAATAGTACATCTTAAAGCTCCTGCCGAGTGTCTCGCAAGCAGAATCAATCGGGTCGCTTTTATTTCAGATGAATCACAGCACGGTCTGCAGGAAGCTGATATCGTTGTTGCTGTCGGGCGTGGTATCAAAAAAGGTGAGAATATGACATTAACTGAGCCCCTTTGCGAATCTCTGGAGGCCGCACTTGGCGCTACTCGCGATGTCGTTGACAGGGGTTGGCTCAGTTATCCGCACCAAATTGGCCTGTCCGGCAAAACCGTAAGCCCTAAACTCTATTTAGCCGTTGGTATTTCGGGAACGATACAGCATCTAGCGGGTATGCAAACTTCAGAAACAATTGTCGCTATTAATACTGACCCAGATGCACAGATCTTTAATGTTGCCGATTTCGGCATTGTGGGCAATCTGTTCGATGTGCTGCCCGTGCTAGCAGAACGCATTCGTAAAGCAAGGAATCATCAATAATGGACACTCTCAAAAGAAATTATAATCCTGTAACATTAGAAATCGCCAAAGAATTAGAGCGTATTGTTGGTGAAAAGTTCGTTATTTATGGTGACCAGGAAAAGCTCGAAACCTTTTCGCACGACGAAATCTCTGAAGCTGAATATGCCCATATGCCCGAAATAGCTGTTCGCCCGACAACCGTTGAGGAAATTGCCGCAATAATGAAACTTGCCAACCGTACAAATGTACCCGTGACTCCTCGTGGCGCCGGCAGTGGTTTATCGGGTGGTGCGGTACCAATTTATGGCGGTATCGTTTTGTCCGTAGATCGAATGAACAAGATAATAGAAATCGACAGAGACAATATGATGATTACTGTCGAGCCGGGGGTTGTCACCAATGAGATAAATGATTTTGTCAAAGATAGCGGTCTGTTTTATGCAGGCTATCCGATGAGTCTGGAGACCTGTTATATTGGCGGTAATGTTGCCGAAAACGCCGGTGGCGGCAAAGCGATTAAATATGGCGTTACGGGTCGCTATGTAACAGGCATGGAGGTTGTAACGCCTGTTGGCGAGATTATTCAACTTGGCGGTAAGCTGGTTAAAGATGTAACCGGATATAACTTAATTCAGCTTATGGTAGGTTCGGAAGGTACGCTGGGTATCTTTACAAAAATAACTCTTAAGCTAATACCACTGCCAAAATCTTCGGTCGATTTGCTTTGCTTATTTGAAACAGCCGAAGATGCCATTGCCGCTGTGCCGAAAATTATGACGACTGGCGGAATTATTCCGACAGCTATCGAATTTATGGACAAGACCTCTGTTCAGGCCGCCTGCGAATATCTCAATGAAACAATTCCTTACCAAGAGGCCGGAGCGATGCTATTGATTACGGTCGATGGAGCTTCTGTTGCACAGGTTGAGCAAGAATACAACGCCATTGGTGAATTATGTCTAGACACTGGAGCGACAGAAGTGTATGTCGCTGATAATTTTACTACATCAGAGCGTATCTGGAAAGTTCGCCGGAACATTGCAGAGGCATTTAAGGTCATCTCGCCACACCAAAGTCTTGAAGATATTGTCGTCCCTATCGCTGCCATACCGAAAATGGTTTGTGGATTGGGCAAGCTTTCAAAAAAATATGACTGCTCGATTCCATGTTATGGTCACGCCGGTGATGGTAACCTTCATGCGACACCCGTCATGAATCCTAAATGGTCTTTGGAAAAGTGGCGTAAGATACGGCCAGAATTATTGACAGAGATGTACAATCTCACGGCTGAGCTTGGCGGTGCGATTTCAGGCGAACACGGAATTGGCCATAAGCGAAAAAAGGAAATGTCTCTATTTGTTTCTCAATGTTACATTGACATTCTACGATCAATTAAACTGGCATTTGATCCTAAAAACATTCTCAATCCGGGAAAAATAATTGATGCGTGAGCACTCGACCAACCCCTGTGGGTTCATAAATAGACTGGACAGGAACACACTTTTCTTCTAGACTATCATGGATCCGGCCAAAAAAGCGGATGCACTTATTGAACAGGTAAAGGGATAAATTATGCTATTTGATATCAAAGATGTTGACAAAAAGTTTTACAACGAACGCTTACGAGACTTTCTGCCGGAAAAAATTATTGACATCCATACGCATGTCTGGCTCGATCGTATGGTTACTCATACCACCGATGAATTGGCGAAAGTAGTTTCCTGGCCGTCAAAGATCGCCAAAGACAACTCCATTGAAGACCTACTTGAAACATACGAGTTGCTGTTTCCAGACAAATCAGTTTCACCTATGACATTTTCAAATGTTATCGATAAGAACAGCATGGACAAGATGAATGCTTATGTTGCTCAATGTGCGGAGACATATAATTTACCCTCTCTGGCGTTCACTCAGCCGGACTGGGATGCAGAGAAATTCGAAACTATTGTCACGCAAGGAGGATTTCTTGGCGCAAAAGTATATCTGACATTTTCCGCCAACTGCATACCCACAAACGAAATCCGTATATTCGATTTTCTGCCGCATCATCAGCTTGATGTTCTCAACAGACACAATTGGATCGTTATGCTGCACATCCCTCGCGATAAACGACTGAGAGACCCCCTCAATCTTGCCCAGATGCTGGAGATTGAAAACCGCTATCCAAATATCAAGCTCATCATCGCCCATGTTGGTCGGGCCTATTGCCCGGAAGATATCGGCAATGCATTTGAGGTATTGGCAGATACCAAAAATATGATGTTTGATTTTTCTGCTAATACAAACACAGAGGTTTTTGAAAAGCTAATAAAAGCTGTCGGGCCCAAGCGGATTATGTTCGGCAGCGATATGCCAATTACCCGAATGCGAATGCGAAGAATCTGCGAGAACGGCCATTACATCAATGTTGTACCCAAAGGCCTTTACGGTAACATTTCCGCCGATAAGAATATGCGTGAAGTTGTGGGTAAGGAAGCCGAACATTTGAGCTTTTTTATATACGAAGAAATTGATGCTTTTCGACGGGCTTCTGAACGCACAAAACTGTCACGGGTTGACATCGAGGATGTCTTTTACAATAACGCCCAGGAAATAATTAACCCAAACAAGTAACCCTATCTTTTTCGAGGAATTAGTATGAATTTAGGAATATTGGACACGGTTATATTTTTCGGATACTTCATCGGAGTTGTAATATTTGCGATTACGATTGCAGCACGAAGCAAAACCAAGTCTTCGTCCGACTATTTTCTGGCTTCCAAAAAACTGCCATGGTATGCGGTAGGTGCCTCTTTTGTGGCTTCTAATATTTCTACGGAGCATTTCATTGGAATGGTTGGATGGGGCTATTTATATGGAATGGCCGTTGCAAGCTGGGAGTGGGGTAATGTGGCCACGTTTACCATACTAATTTGGATATTTTTACCGTTTTATATGCGCGGCAATGTATCGACGATGCCGGAGTTTCTTGAAAAGCGGTTTAATAAACTGTGCCGATATATGTATGCATTTGTTATGATTGTCGGCTTAGTGATAGCAATGCTTGGCGGTGTCCTTTTTGCCGGTGCCAAGGCCATAAATGTCTTTTTTCCAGAGATAGATATGTGGATGGGCATTATAATTCTGGCGGTAGCGGCGGGGACATACACCATTTATGGCGGTTTGTTATCGGCGGGGTGGGCCGACTTATTACAGTACTGTCTACTTATGGCAGGTGGTATTATTGTCAGTATATTCGGTCTATATCATGCCGATGGTTTAGGGCAGTTAATATCAGAGTTACCCGAAAAATTTATCATTTTTTATCCGGCAAAGCACGAAATGATCCCCTGGACAGGTCCTGTGCTTGGCCTGTTTTCTGTGGGGATCTGGTACAACTGTGCCAATCAGTTTATGGTACAGCGATGTCTGGGTGCTCGAAGTGAATGGGATGCGAGAATGGGTGTTGTAATGGCAGGTTTCAGCAAGGCCACATTGCCGTTTATCGTTGTCGTTCCGGGCATTATAGCATTTTATCTGTTCCAGTCCCAAATAAGTGACGGTGACCAGGCCTGGCCTTTTATGGTCAAACAGTTTTTACCTGCTGGTTTGGTTGGGCTTGTCCTGGCGGGTCTGGCAAGTGCTATAATGTCAACTCTTAGCGCCATAACGAATTCGTCTGCGACAATCTTTACTCTCGACCTTTATAAGTCCATCCTCAGACCACACGCATCAGATAAAGAATTGCATTTGACTGGCAGAATAAGCGGAGTCGTTGTGCTGCTTGTCGGCGTAGCGGTTGCTTTAATTCTCTCTGCTTTTCCCGGCATAACTGTTTTCAGATTAATCCAAACGGTATTTTTCTATATTGCGCCTCCGATTTCAGCATGCTTTATTGTTGGTATTTTATGGAAACGGGCGACATCCATTGCGGCGACATTAACTACGATAATTGGCTTTTTAGTGTTCCTGCCGACAACAGTATTTGTCCTGTTTCCCAAAGTGCCGTTACTACAACCTTATGATAATTTCATGAACCATACGCTTATCGTTTTTGTTATGTCCGCAGTCTTTCTGGTCGTAGTCTCGTTGTTCACAAAACCAAAATCAGCAGAACAGTTGAAGGGTGTTATCTGGACAACCTCTGCTTTGGGGGTCGCAGAGGGTGAAAAAGGCAGGCATAGGGGATTTAAGAGCCTTGGTTTATGGTGGTTCCTTATGGTTGTAACGATTGCTGGATTATATGTGTTTACATACTTAAAGAGCAGCGGTACCGACTGGTTGGAGGCCGAAGATGTAGCTTATACGACAACTGAAAATGCAACAGTAAGAGTTCAGCCGAGAAGTGAGTTGGCAAACAAAGAAAAATTTAATTTGTGGACAGGATCTGGCCAGGTTCTGTTTACCCCTACTGTTTCTGGCGACAAAATAACATTTAAAGTACCGATAGGGAAAAAAGGTAATTATAAAATTGATGCCTTAGTTACTGCAGGCGCTGATTATGGTAAGTTTACGGTAAAGATCAATAACGCAGAAATTTTAATTACACGCTCTATTACAGAAGTATCAAGTAATGGCAAATATTCAGTGGTGAAAAAGGAAAGTCGTTTCTTTGATGCAAAGAATATCCTTTGCCATAATGGTGACAATGGAGTAACCGATAGTATTGCTGATGCTCATGTTGTTCAGCGAATCAGCTTTGGGGTCTTTGAACTAAACGAAGAAACGGCCAGTATTTCGTTCATCGCGGAGGATGTGGAAGATGTGAATTTTCTTATCGGTGTAGATCAGTTTATGCTCACTCGAAAAAAGGAGTGATCTGTTGTCAATCAAATATCCTCAGATGAAATTTAGCAAGGATTATCGCCAGAACTGTTAAGAATATAAGCCGATAAATGGAGACCTTACCCTTCTCCCAGGCGTTTATACCAAATAATGATGATTATTCGTGCCGGAGCGACTCGATGGGATCCATGTTGGCGGCCTGATAGGCCGGATACAGACCAAAGGTTACACCAATTCCGGCGGAAATGCCAAACGATAAAATCATGGCCCCGGGGGTAATCACTGTGGGCATCTTGCCAAAAACCGTGACAAGAATGGGAATGCAAGCCCCCAAAGCCATTCCGAGCAGCCCGCCAATCAGCGTTAACAACACGGTTTCAGAAAGGAACTGGACAATGATGTCAGATTTGCGAGCGCCGAGTGCACGACGGATACCGATCTCACGCGTGCGCTCGCTGACCGTTGCCAGCATGATATTCATAATCCCGATGCCGCCAACCAATAGCGATATCGCCGCAATTGAACCCAATACGATGCTGAAAAGCCGCTTGGTTCGCGCCGCCTGACGCAGAAGTTCCAACGGCACAATAATCTGATAATCCTTCTTTTTGTGATGCCGTTCCAGCAGGTTTGCCAGTACATCGCGTGTCGGCAATACATGTTCCATCGACGAAACTTTGATCGTGATCTCACTGAGTTCAACTTTCTCTCCGCTCATTCCCGTCGATCCCCCAAACTGTACCTCCGTTTCTCCAAATCGGTTTTTCATGGTGGTCAATGCAATATAGACCGCTCCGCCAACCCCGTTACTTTGCGCCGAAGATTGCATCGATGTATCATCCTGAACTCCCGAAACCGCTGAAAGTTGCCGAACAACGCCGACAACACGGTAATACTCACCGGAAATCTTGATGTCCTGTCCAATGGGGTCATCAAATTTGAATAAATTGTCCAACACTGTCTCATCAATCACACAGATCGCCTGACTGTAATGCATATCCATTGGCGTCAGAAAACGGCCCAGCAATACTTTAATCGGCGCTAATTCCGTGTACCACGGGACCGTTCCTACAATTTCAGCGGTTATCCGGCGGCTTTGATAAAAAACTTGCTTTGGTTTTCGCCGGACCGGCACCACCACCTGCGCATCAGGAATTGTTTCCCGAAAGCGTTCGGCGTCGGCATAACGGAGTCCGTATTCCTGAATCGTTTGTTCACTCGCATCCGCCACTTCCTGATCCGGCGGCTTCACCGTTTTTAAAATAATATTGGTACTGCCTAAGTGCGCGATCTGCTGTTGTGCCTGCTGGCTGGCTCCCTCACCAATGGCCAGCATGGAGATAACACTGGCCACCCCAAAGACAATACCCAACATTGTCAGGCCGGACCGCAAACGATGCATCCATAAACTGCGTAAACTAATTAACAGAATCGCTAGTATCCGTGAAAGCATTATTCTCCCGTTCCGTTCGATTGTATCCGCTCAATCTGTCCGTCCAGCAAATGGACCGACCGGTGTGTTTGGGAAGAAATCTGTTCATCGTGTGTGACGACAATGATCGTCTTACCCTGGGCGTTCAACTCATTAAGAATTTCCAGGATCTCTGCCCCGCTCTGCGAATCCAGATTACCCGTCGGCTCATCGGCGAGGATAATCAACGGATCATTGGCCAGCGCCCGCGCGATGGCTACCCGCTGCTGCTGTCCGCCGGACAATTCAAAGGGACGATGCCTAATTCGGTCTCCCAGTCCGACCCGCTCGGCCAGCATTGTTGCCCGCTGGCGACGCTGGTGTTTCGGCACATGCTGGTAATACATCGCCACCTCGATATTCTCGAGAATATTCAGTTGACGAATCAAATTGAACGACTGAAAAACAAAACCGATCCGTTTTCCTCGAATCGCCGAAAGCTGATTATCATCCAATGTTGAAACATCATCAGTCCCCAGCAGGTAACGCCCGCTCGTGGGCTTGTCCAGACATCCAAGAATGTTCAGCAGTGTCGATTTTCCCGAACCACTGGGCCCCATGATGGAAACATATTCGCCCTCATAAAACGATAGATCTAACCCCTTAAGAACCGGCAATTCCATATGTCCCAGCATGTAAGACTTGCACAGGTCTTCAATCGTCACGACGGTTTTTCTCTGACGATGACTGTCTTTGGCATCCGGCGAACTCATTGTGATTGCCCCTGATTCCCTCGCAGCTGACCCTGCTTGCCTCCGAAAGTTTTGGCCGCCTCCATTTCTTTTTTATCAAGAAAGCCATCCTTGTTGGTATCAAGGGGAGCCGTAAACTGGCGGGCTTGTTCAGGAACTTCACTCGACAGGTCGATTTTACCGTCGCCGTTTGTATCCATCCGTTTCATGGGATCCGACATGTCACCGGGAGTTGCACTTTCTTCAGCTTTCCGGGCAGGTCCCTTCGACCCTTCCAGGACGCGCTCGCTCGGCAACGAATCACTCTTACGATTTTTTTGGGTGCCCTTCTTTGGCTTAGAGATATCGTCTTTGCCCTCTGGGCTCTTGTCAGCAGCCATCATCAGCCGGGGAGGACTTAAAAGGACCTGCTGTCCCTCTTGGAGCCCTTCGAGAACCTGAACAAAGCGGTCATTAAAAACACCTGTTTGAATAACCTGTTCTTTGGGGCCATTGGCAGTCGCAAGATAACAAACTTTCCGCCCTGCTCGATTCGCTACACACTGAATCGGAATACTCAGGACATCGGCCAATTGCGCAATCAGAATTTCCACCCGTGCACTCATTCCGGGTTTAATGGACTTACCCACCCCTTCCAGACTCACATCCGTTGCATACACCTTTAAGTCGGGATTGCCAAAGAAAGCTTGAGGATCCGGAAGCGGCGCTATCTTAAGAACCTCACCGGTAAAAACCTTATCGGGTTGGGCATCAATAACAATTTTCACCGATTGGCCCACACGAACTTTATCAACATTCGTTTCATGGACCTTCACATCCACATCCATTTCGTTCTCATCTGTAATCGTCATAATTAACTCGCGTTCACGAATTTGTTCTCCAACCGCAATATTCGTTCGCGAACCGCCCCATCGTCGATTACTCGACGCATAAATGACTAAACCAGGCTCTGTCGCCCTCATCGTACACGCTTTGATCTGTTTTTCAATTCGTTCTAATTGTTCTTTGTTCAATCGATACTTTGCCTCTGAACTGCTCAGACGCGCCTCGGCCTGTGCCAGTTTCGAACGGGTTTGGGCATAAATCCGTTCGAGTTGGCGTTCGGCCTCTAAGTAATCACTGAATAGTTTTTCCGCCTGCTTTGCAAATTCATAGCGGATAAACAGATCCAAGGATGTTTTGGACTGGGCCCATTGAATTGTCATTCGTTTGGACTTCAGCTGGGCTGTCTTAAGTTCAGACTCTGCAACATAATCTTTATCATAAAGCTTTTGTGTCCAGAAAAGGTCTTCGGCGGCGCGTTCCAACTCCTCTTTCGCTAAATCGATATTGGATGTTAACTCACGGTATCTCTGCAGCGACTCGCCACCTAATTGGTTCGGATCATCCAACAACGCTGTAATCTCAGACCGTTGATTCGGATCCGCCTTATACCCCCCCACCATCGCATCAGCTGTTTCTTCACCCAGATACTTCTGCAGGTCCATCCCGGCAAACTTGACATTCATCAATCCCTGCTGAACATCAGAATCATTCTGGTTTTTCATAATGATCAGTGATTCTTTGGCCTCGGTGTAATTCGCTTCAGCTGTATTATACGCTATTTGCTGCTGATTGATATTGTCCCGCAGGCCAGATGAGTCCAGTTCAACAAGAATCTTTCCGTTTGCCACATCTTCGGCTGTGATATAGCTTCCCTCCGGAACTAAGCTTACAAGGGTCGCCCCCCTCTCGACCTGAGACTTAATTTCGACTGCATTACGCGCCTTGATTGTACCGCTCTCGGTCACACTCATCGTAAGGTCCCCGCGTCTAACGATGAACGAACTGGAAAAACTCGATGCAGTCGAACTCCGGTCGTGATGGGTCCAACGATAGATCGCCGATCCAGCCAAGATAATCCCCGCTATAATTGCAACTAAAATAATTTTTCGTTTATTTTTTCCAGTGATTGCCATGATCCATCCGGTTTAACAGTTAAGATTCCCACATCACGATAAAAACCCAGCTTTGCCAGCATATAATTAACCAGTGTTGTCGTCGTGTCATTCTGAGCCGCCAGCAGGTCGTCTTGCGAATCCAGCATCACACGCGCCTCGACGCGGCCGGCTTGCAACAGCATCGTCGTGTTATTGACCCGCTCCTGTGCCAACTCAAGGCTCATTTTCTGGATGTGATGTCGTTGTGCCGTCTCAATCAGTCCCCGATAGGCATTTCGCACATCCAGTTTAACATTATCGACGGCCAACGCATAATCCCGTTTGACCTGCAAATAGGAAATCAGGGATTTACGATAAATATTTCGTTCTCTGAGTTTGTCCAGAGGCAGATCCAGAACCATTCCAACATCATATGTTCCATCATGAAACCGGAGACGGGCCCAATCCGTTTCTTCCGTCGAATCGACACGGGCACTGGCCACCAAATCGAGACGGGCTCGCAGGGCGTCTTCCGTTACAGCCACCTTTCGCCGGGCGTCATCAACTTTATCATAAGAGGTCGCCAAATCCAGACGCGTTTTCAATGCCATATCCACTGCACCCGCAACAAGAAAATTGGGCTCGGATATGTCCATTAAAGCAATCTCTTCAAGTATCGAAGAGTCCAATACGATGTTCGCGTCAACCGGCAGCGCCAATGTCAACTTAAACGCATCCAGAATCTGCTGATACCGTCGCTGCGATTGCGCCAGATTATCGCGTGCCTGCAGCATTCGCTGTTTCGTTTCATCGGCCTCAAACCGAGACAATTTTCCTGCCTGCGCTTTTAATGCCGCCTCTTCATCTGATGCCTGAAGACTGATATAATTGCTTTGAGCATTTTCCACCTGATCCAGTGATTGCAGTGTTCGCAGGTAATCATTCACAATCGAAACAACAAATTCCTTGCGAAAGCGGCTAAATGACCGAATCGCATACAGAACATTTCGCTCCGCCTGTGTCAGATTTTCCTGAACGACCTCTTTGGTACTGCCCCGCAACAGGGGTTTCGAAATGCTCGCACTCAACACCGATGCCAATGAGGTGTCGGGGTCACCGGTCAAATACCGTAACCAGTCTGTTGCGATGGCAGCGCTGATCTGCGTACCATCAGCCAGCAGTTGGTCAAATCCAAGATCGCCGCCGGCACGAACCGTCTCATCCGATTCATTACGGCCATATCCACCGTCAATGGTTCCAAACCATTGGGCCACGAAATTGTGCCGCTGGAGTGTCAGGTCAAGCGTTGTGTTATAAAGCGATTCTTTGCGCTCCTGATAGTCTCGGCTTCGAACCGTGGCAATAGCGACCGCTTCTTCCAGAGTAACCTGGCCGGAGGGAACCCAGTTGGGATCCAGGATAATACTGTTCGGGTCGGGAGCGACATCGGATATCCGGTAATTGACCCTCACACCATGTTCCGGTTGCCATTTCTGGTCAAGAATTGTATATGCCTCTTCGTCGGCCTGCTCTTTATACTCTTCCTGCGTCCTGCAAC
>JAGGWF010000124.1 GCA_021157685.1 Planctomycetota bacterium
AAATCCGTACCCTCGCCCAGCCGATGGGCAGCCCCTGTAAGCAGGAGGAGCCCCACCGAGTGGTACCGTTAAACCTTAGCTTGTGGGTGCTATTTTTTTTGGGGGGGGTCGGGAGCGTTCTTAATGTCGGTTGTGCGGGACAAGCCAATGATTATATTCCCCGGCGACATCAATCTGATAGGGATCCAGCTCAAAGCGGAGGAGGAGATTTTCCTCAGCCCGCACCTGATCATTTTCACCAAGATAATAAAACCTCAACAGCTTGTAGGGTTCGGGTGATTTCGGCTCCAAACCAATAGCAACGAGGTGGACACACGGGCGATTCAAAATGAATCGCCTTTTAAACTTGATCAATATTTGACACAAGGTGTCCTATTTGGCTTTAGGCAGCTCATACAATCCATGGCCGCTGTGGCGGAGTTTGCCCTGCCGGCACAATTCGGCCCACACGGCGAGCGGATACTGGTTGGGCGGTTGGATAGCACAAATCCCCTGTGCCCCGGCTGAGAACGCCCCACGGCCAAGGCGGGAATCTTCGTCCAACGCCGTCAGCTTGAGCCGCTTCTTGAATGCCTTCAGCGCCCGCTTGAGTATCTCCGGCGAGAGATCCTCGCCTGGTCCTTGGATATTTTCTTCCATTTTATCGGCCTCCGGTTTTGGGTTCTTGGTCCAACTCGTTCGGGCTTGTTCCATACCAGATGAAGTAGCCAGTGCGATTTTCGTAAACGGTCTGTCCCGAATTCTTATTGTCACTTAAAACTTTTTCTGGGACGACTAATTAAACAGCGCTTCGACGAATTCGGCGGGGTCGAATTCGGCGATGTCTTCGGGGGTTTCGCCGAGGCCGACGAACTTGACCGGGATATCCAGCATGTCCTTGATCGCAATGACGATGCCGCCGCGGGCTGTGCCGTCAAGCTTGGCCAGGAAAATGCCTGTTACGTTAATCGCAGCGGTAAACATCTTCGCCTGCACAATCGCGTTCTGCCCCGTGGTTCCGTCTACCACAAGGATCACCTCATGTGGTGCGTCCGGGATAATCTTGGTAATCACCTTGCGGATTTTCGACAATTCATCCATCAGGTGCTTTTGCGTATGCAGTCGTCCGGCCGTATCCATAATCAGATAATCCACATCCCGTGCGACCGCCGCCTGACAGGCGTCATAAGCCACCGCCGCCGGATCGGCCCCAGATTTGTGCTTGACGATCTGCACGCCGATGCGTTCGGCCCAGATGGTTAGTTGTTCCACCGCCGCGGCGCGAAAGGTATCACACGCCGCAACGATCACACTATTACCGGATTTATTCAATGTATGGGCCAGCTTGGCGATACTGGTAGTCTTGCCGGAACCATTGATTCCCGCCACCAAAATCACCGTTGGGCCAGATGCGGCTTTGTTCAGTTGCCGATCCTGCTCGGGCCAGTAGCCCTTCATATGATCTTTCAAAAACGGCAGGATGTCGTCGGTTTTTTTGATCGTCCCCGTTTTATACGCATCCCGAAGATCATCAATCAGTTGCGAGGTGGTGTCCACACCGATATCATCGCTGATGAGCGTTTCCTCAAGCTGCTCCAAAAGCACATCATCAATAGTCCGGCCCAGCGTCAAAATCGAAGACAGACCCGACGATATCTTCTTGCGGGTTTTGCCCAAATGTTCCTGTAAGTATTGAACCGTTTTTGTAAAGATACCCATTTCCACTCCATTCGAGCCGCCTCGACGGGGGCCTCAGAGGTCAATCACTGTTTTTAATCGAATCCGCCAACCGCCCGATCAATTCTTCGGTCTCGTCCCAGCCGACACAGCCATCGGTCAGCGAGACTCCATATTTCAAGCCGCCTGCAGCGCCGATACTTTGCTTTCCTTCCTTAATAAAGCTCTCGATCATCACCCCGGCGACACTGGTATTGCTCAATTGGATTTGATCGGCCACATCAAGTAGCACCTCGCGCTGGCGTTTATAACTTTTAGACGAATTAGCATGACTGCAATCGATCACCATCCCATTGCTCAGATTGGCCTTACCTAACAACACTTCCGCGAACGCCACATATTCGCTGGAATAATTCGGGCCGCTTGTCCCCCCGCGCATGACCAGATGCCCGTACTTGTTTCCTTTGGTTTCGGCGACAATCACCTGCCCGTTGCGGGCAATCCCCAAAAACGAGTGCGGGTTCGAGGCCGCTTTGATTGCATCCATTGCAACCGCGATATTTCCATCGGTAGCGTTCTTAAACCCAATCGGCATCGACAAGCCGCTGGCCATTTGACGGTGGATTTGTGATTCGGTGGTACGCGCCCCGATAGCCGCCCAGGTAATCAAATCCGCCAGATACTGCGGCACAATCGGATCCAAAAACTCCGTCGCACACGGTACGCCGATCTCAGCGATCTCGCACAGCATTTTTCGGCTTGTCCGGATGCCAAGGTCCAGGTCATACGACCTGTCCAAATGCGGGTCATACAGCATCCCTTTCCAGCCCAGCGTAGTCCGCGGCTTTTCAAAATAAGCCCGCATGATAATCAGCACCTGCTCGCTACAACTCTTCTGCACCTTAAGAAGGCGTCTTGCGTAGTCAAGCGTTGCCTCTTCATCATGCAGGCTGCAAGGCCCGACGATGATCATCCGCCGCTTATCGTCCCGGCGAAGAATTTGCTCAACCTGGCGGCGCGATTCGGCTACCAAATGAGCGGCTACCTTGGTCTCCGGGAAATCTGCTTTGAGTTTTTCCGGTGCCGTCAGCGGCTTAAACTGCTTTATATTCAGATTGTCGGTTAGTTCCATCGTGATTCCTTTGCAACACACAGGCCCTGTAAAAAACATTACACAAGAGAAAAACCCCGTATAACCCATTTCGGCCCCAAAAGCAAGATGCTGTTGCCAGGTAATAAAACCCAAAAAAAACCCAAAACACTATTTTTGTCCGTTAAGATACCGGTGTTTGAAACCGATATGGCAAAAGAAATGGTTCTTATCAAGGATATTAATGATTAAACGATTATTCGAAAAATGGTTCAAACCGCACGATCCCATGGAGGATGTCGACCACGACATATGGGTCTATCCAAGCCATAGAAGCTGCGTAAAACACAATATGAGCCAAGTCAAGCCTGAACAGATGCCGCCCCTGATGGTCCGAAAAGCCGCCTGGCGACGCTAGCACACCTCTCTTTTTTTAGGGAAAATCTGTTTTTCGACAAATAATCCCTTGCAACTCCTGAACAATTGATGATAATTATAGTATATAGACTCATAGTAGCGTTTTTGATGAGTTTAGCACAAGGGATTGTCAAAACAACATCACTGATTTTATCTACAATTGAATTTTATCGGAAAGTAGCTTTTTGATATTTCCGCTATTGTGAAAAAACTTGTAACATAAAACTATTTTAACCCCAATTATTAGAGAGAGGTTCCAAAATGAAGATTAGTCGATCAACCGGTTACGCACTTGTGTCCGTCGGTTACATCGCCCAGAACTACAAAGAGGGTGCGGTGCTGGCAGCGCGTGTTTCAAAAGAGTATGGCATTCCGCTCGAATACCTGCTCAAGATTTTGCAGCAGTTGGTTCGTGCGAATGTCCTTCGCAGCAAACGCGGTCCCCGCGGCGGTTTCTTTCTGGCCCGTCCGGATACCGACATCACTCTGCTGGAGGTCATCGAAGCCGTAGACGGCCCGCTCGCGAGCCATCTGCATCTGGCCGAGCAGACAAACAACGCTCCTTTCAGCTTAAAGATGGAAGCGGTTTGCCGCCAGTCCACTGCCGAGATGCGCGACACTTTTGCCGCCGCCAAGCTGTCCGAGATACTGGCTGAATAATCAATGGATATTCGCGCGTTTCAGAAACTCATTGAGCAGCGGTACGGTAAGCGGGACAGAGAACGGGGTACGCCCGGCACCTTTATGTGGCTCATCGAAGAGGTTGGCGAACTGGCGACCGCCCTGCACGGTGACGACCAGGCGAACAAGGAAGAAGAGTTCGCCGATGTCTTTGCGTGGCTGTGTACGCTGGCTAACATCAGTGGTGTGGATATTGAGGATACGTGTCAAAAATATATTGACGAAACCCGCGTCAAGGGTTTCAAATGACTCTTTCGCCCCCGACCATTACGGTTGGGGGTTTTCTTTTGGCCGCTAAATACTCAGGCAACGGCGAGTAGCACGATCGCTGTGCTTGGCCGTGATAATCACAAAACTGAAAACGGGAAGCTCACCCAAATTTTAATCTGAATCATAACACCTTTATCCGCTCCATAACACCTCATGGGGTATCCGATAGTCTAAACATTTGCGGGGGTTTATTGTTAAGTAAAGCCTCCGCTCTGTCAATCTCTTCATTGCTAATTTCGTTAAAATTTGTTCCCTTGACTGAAGCTCAAAAAGCGGTTGAGGCAGCAGTTCATATCAGGGAGACCCTACACACTTTGCTTATTCATGCTTTGGAAATGAATTAACCAACCCGCCGAAATCCAGCAGAAAATGCACACATAAAACAACCGGCTGACACCAAACCAGCCGGTTTAATTTCCCATTTTTTGGAGGAGGTGGTGGGAAAGAGTTCATTTGTAAATTGTAGAGTGCGACGCATCCAAAATACCCGATTTGCAATCTACAATTAACAATTGAAAAAAGGACCTTTTCTTTGCCTCGCCGGCGGGCCCCTTTCGTGAGCATTCCAACACGAGCGATAAAAAATTATAAGAGCAGTTTGTTGATACCTCGGCGGCATATAAAATCTTTCTTTAACCCTTTTACAGTCATTTGCCTGTCCATATAAACTATAAGATATGATTGCGGCTTGTGACAAATTCTGAGGAAAAAAGAGTTTTTCTTTTTCCCCGTCGGTGGGCCTCTGCCTTTGAGCGAATCCAGCGGTGGCGATTTAAATCCGGTTCTGATTGTTTTTGGCTGACTCATTTTTGACCCCTGCGTTTTAATTGGAATAATGGCGTTTTAAAAGACAGTGTAAAAAGGGTTTCTCTTTTTGAGCTTCGGTGGTCCGCGAGCCCCTTCGATTGCCAGTATCATTTCTGAATTGTTTGTAAAAGCGGTCATTTAATTCCCCCCGGAATCAGTTGCTTTGTTATGTCGTTCTTTACCATCAACGATAAAAGCGATTATAGTGTAATCATGATTAAATTTCAAGGAAATATTAAGGAAATGTGTGCAATCCGGGTGTGTTTTTTTAAGAAATCGAATTGCTGGGAGATGAGGATGTTGTTATCGGTCGATCCGGTGAGAATTATTCATGGATCGCTTAATTTTTTCGAGTAACTCGCCGGAACTATTCGCCTGGATACATAAATTTCGGCATTCTTCGCACTCGGCCCTGCTTATCGACACAAGCCAGCGTACTGGTTCCTTCGGCCAAAACGATGTCGGTTTTGGGACGTTTAAGCGTATAGGTATGCTCCACACGGCCCGGGGTAATCCGCGAGCAACTCGTTATCAGTTTCAATGCCTCATCATAAAAACAGGGCCTTCGGTATTTGGCCGTCAGCTCGGAAATGACGAAAAACACACCTGCCTTTTCCAGCTCGCTGTAGGCCAAACCGTTAGCGCGCAATAGTTCGGTGCGGCCCATCTCAAACCAGATTGGATAGACCGTATGATGCACGATACCGGCTTGATCGGTCTCACTGTACCGAGGGGTGATGGTGATCGTGTGCTCGGCGATGCTCGTGCAATCGGGAAACTCAATCGACGGCTCGTCCTGATAATCGGTACTTCTTGGCTTAACTCGCATGGGTTCAGTCTCCAGTCTTTAGTCTTGTTTGGGTCGCCAGTGAAACCCTAGGATTCGCCCAGCACTGTATTACACATAGCGCTGGCACTAAGGCATTTAAGGAACTATCTTCTGTCCATTTGGTTTTCCTCGATTTGTCGGACTCAATCTTTAGCTTTGGTTTCCTGGACCTTTACAGTATATTCACCGCACTTTTTGCCGTCCAGCGCTTTAATGGCGGCTTGAGCTTCAGCATCACTCTCCATGACAACAAAACCATAGCCCTTGCTCTGGCCTGTCTGTTTATCAGGAATGATGTACGCTTTAACAACGGTCCCAAACATCGAAAACAGTGCCTTCAGACTTGCATCGTCCGCTTCAGGACTTAAATTTCCAACATATAATTGTTTAGCCATATGGGTTCGCTTTCAAATTCTTCAGGTTGTATTTTTTAGGCTTTGAGTCTTCTTGGCCGATTGTAATGCCGACTCTTGGTGATTAAGCTTTGATTTACTTATTAACCAGCCCGGAACCTCTATACACCAAAAATCTCTTTTGGGCAACACCTTTTAAGCGTAAGGAAGTGTGGGCTTAGAGATGCTACTGGGGTCCAGGAGCGTTCACGGTGTCAGTTATTCGGGGCAAGCCAATGATCACGCCCATGCGGCCAAGTTCGCCAGCGACATCGGTCTGATAAGGATCCAACTCAAAGCTGCGGCGGAAATTTTCCTCAGCTCGCACCTGATCGTCCTCACCCAGATAATAAAACCCAAGCAGCTTATAGGGTTCGGGGGATTTCGGCGTCAAACCGGTGGCCTGATAATAACAACTGAGCGCGTATTCGCCAAGCCCTTCGTTCTGGAACGCCTTGCCCAATCGCACAGAGGCCGGAGCGGAAACGGCCGCCTGGCTAATATAGAGTTCTGCGATGATTTGGGCGCGCTCGGTTTGCTTTTGGTCCGTTGCCACTTTGACCACACCCGCCTGGGCACGGTAATGCACCGGATTAAACCCAAGGGCCACACGATACTCAAAGTCCGCCTTGTCCAACTGCCCCCCCCCATAAGATAGCTTGCCAAGCTGGTAATGGGCTTCGGGGTTTTCGTATTTTTTGTCGATCCGCTCAAGCAGTTGGGCTTTGGGGCTCTGCTGAATGGCCGTTTCCTCGTTTTCCGTATCGGTGGACTTAGAAGCGGAGTCGCAACCCGCCAAAACAAGTGCCAACACCAATGATAGAATTGTAACGATCCGTGTCATAAGACGCCTCCGTTCATTTTAAAAGTAACATAACCGCAGTTATCACTTTGTCTATTGTGAACGCCCTGAAACCATTTTTCAAGGCAAAACTTGATTTCTTAACCTCTAAACATCCAGATTTTGTACTTCCAGCGCGTGTTCCTGAATAAAATTTCGCCGTTTTTCGACATTATCACCCATCAGGATACTGAACATACGATCGGCTTCGCCAGCGTCCTCAAGCCGAACTTTCAGCAGCGTACGAGCTTCTGGGTCCATCGTTGTCTCCCAAAGCTGGTCGGGATTCATTTCGCCAAGTCCCTTAAACCGCTTGATTTCCAGGTTCCGTGTCCCGATTTGCCGAACCCCCGGCACCACTGACTCCAGCGAAGCCGTCGGGAATTCATCGGTGCCGTTGACTATTATAAATCGTGTGGGCAAATCCTCGCCGGACACAGATTTTTTTAGCTTTAGTAGATAATCCCGCCAGTCGAGGTCATATTCATCCCGGAGGCGGCCGCAGATTTCATTCAGGCGGAATACTTCGTGCAACTCTTCGGTAACAATCGTCTTAGTCCCGCTTTCGGTCACCTCGTCTTCGGGCGTCTCGATTTTAAGGCCGTTTAACTCTTCCAGTCGCTTTTCAAAAGCGTCCTTGTTATAGTAGAACTCATCTTTCCCCTCGTTGCGAATCTGATAGACAGGCAATCGCTGGTCGCTAAAGTACTCTTTAACAAAATCCGCAAAGATAATACCGCGACGACTCAGGATACGAATACTGCGTTCGGCGTCATTCAGGATTTTCACCAGCAACGCCAGCTTCGGCTGGTCATATTCTCGCGTTTGCCCATCTGGCTCACGTACCACCAAGTGCGACCCCTCCATTCCGCGATTTTCAGTGTTCTTCTGCATCTGGCTTTCATTCAGAATGTATTCGGAATGTTTCTTCCCTTTGATATGCACTTCGTAAAGCGGCGGCTGCGCAATAAAGATGCGGCCCTCTTCAAACAACTGCGGCATCTGCCGGAAGAAGAAAGTCAGCAACAGGGTGCGGATATGCGCCCCGTCCACATCGGCATCCGTCATCAGGATAATCTTTCCATAGCGACACTTGGATAAATTAAAATCATCTGCCCCAATCCCCGTCCCCAGAGCGCTGATAATGGTGCGAATTTCTTCATGCCCCAGCATTCTATCCAAACGGGCCTTTTCGACATTCAGGATCTTTCCCTTCAGGGGTAGAATCGCCTGAATCTTCCGGTCCCTACCTCCCTTGGCAGAGCCGCCGGCCGAATCACCCTCAACGATAAATATCTCTGTGTTAACGGTGTCTTTGCTAGAACAATCCCACAACTTACCGGGCAAATTCGCGTTGCTCAAAGCACCTTTGCGACGGGTCAGTTCACGGGCCTTACGAGCGGCTTCACGGGCAGCAGTCGCTTGAATGGCCTTATTTAAAATGCGTTTGGCCTCAGCGGGATGTTCTTCCAGATAAATTCCAAGCTGCTCGTTAATCATCATTTCAACAAAACTGGCCACCTCCGGGTTCGACAGTCGCACCTTGGTCTGTGCCTCAAAATGCGGCTCCGGCACTTTCACAGAGATTACCGCGATCAGCCCCTCACGCAAATCCTCGCCAGCAGGCGTTATCCCCACCTTGAGCATATTCGCATTGCGGGCATAACTATTCATCGTGCGCGTTAGTGCCGTTCGGAAACCGGATAGATGTGTGCCGCCGTCAATGTTGCGGATGTTGTTCGCGAACGCCATAACATTTTCCGCGTAGCTGTCATTGTATTGCAGGGCCATATCACAGGACAGCCCGGTTTCTGGGTCATCTTTCGAAAAACACATCACGGGCGAAACCGAATTTTTCCCCTCGTTAAGATATTCCACGAATGCCCGGATGCCGTTTTCGTAATGGTACACATCTTTCTTTTGAACACGGTCGTCCTGAAAGGTGATATGCGCTCCGGCGTTTAAGTAAGCCAGTTCACGAATGCGCTTTTGCAGAATATCGTACTTGAACTCAACCGTCGTAAAAATCTCTTCGTCCGGGTAAAAAGTGATGCGTGTTCCCTGTTTCTTTGTCTCGCCGACTTTCCGCACAGGCCCTTTCGGATCTCCGCGCTCACATTCAAAGTGATAGTGATGGCCGTCGCGCCAGACATCCGCTTCAAGCCGTTCACTAAGCGCATTAACCACACTAACGCCCACGCCATGCAGGCCGCCGGATACTTTATAGGCCTTATCATCGAACTTGCCGCCGGAGTGCAGCGTCGTCAGCACCACCTCCAGCGCGCTTTTGCCAGCTTTTTCATGCATATCAACCGGAATACCGGAACCGTTATCCTCAACCGAGCAGCTTCCGTCCATGTGAATATGCACCAGAATACGGTCGCAACGACCCGCTAAGGTTTCGTCGATCGCGTTATCCAGTACTTCATAGACCAGATGGTGCAACCCACCTTCCTGGCGGTTCCCGATATACATATCCGGCCGCTTGCGAACAGCTTCGAGCCCTTCCAAAATCTTGATATTACTGGCATTGTAAGTATGGTCCGCCATGTTCGTATATTACTCCCTGTTATTATTTCTGATCGGTACAACCTTGATTTTCTGTATCCCGCAACGGGGAGCCAGTTGTTTAATCTTGTCTAATAATTCACCCGAAAGCATTTGGGCCTGATACATATACGGCCCTGCCGCCGCCTGAAGATAAAGTGTGCTGCCAACGCGTTTATCCAGCCGACAAAACGGCTGAAGTGTAGGCGGCACAACGACCTTCCAGGCATCCATAATCGATGCGTTTTTCACGAAAGCCCGATTCCGCTGTTTCAAATAAGAAAAAACCTCGTCCCCTAAACAGGATTCGGTTTTTCGGGGCTTGTACTGCCAACTCAAAGCACCTTTTAATTGCTTTTCTTCATCCATGACATTTACAGATTAACCGGCATGACAATATACAGAAAATTGCTGCCACTCTTAATCAATCCCGGTCGGTCCGACTGGCCGAGGTGTAATTCAAATTCATCAACTTTCATCACTCGTAATACATCGATGAGAAATTGCGGATTGAATCCGATCTCAATCGGCTCGGCATCGTACTCAATCGCCATATCAATCTTTGCGTCGCCTGTTTCCGGTGCCCTACTGGTAAAGACCAGTGTTCCCTTATTCAGCGCCAATTTAATCCCCTTGCTGTCTTCATTGGCCAACAGGGCCGCACGGCGAACCGCACTCAAGACGGCACCCGTCGGAAGGGTAATTTTTTTATCTTGATCTTTTGGGATAATGTCTTCGTACTTTGGAAAGTTTCCTTCGACCAGATTCGAGCTAACCACAACCGTCTCACACGCCAGCACGATCTGATTATTGACAAATCGAATCTTGACCGTCCCGTCATCGTGTGCGGGAATCTTGTCCAGCAGCGACATTGTCTTAGCCGGTACGATAATCCTGTTCTCAGGTAACGTGGCCGTTTTCTCAAGCGTTACGGTTGACTTCGCCAACCGTCGTCCATCTGTCGCCACCAGTGATAGTTTTTTGCCCGACACCTCCCAGAGGATTCCGTTTAGTGCATAGCGTGTGCTTTCTCTCGCCGCAGAAAAAATCGTATATTCAATCCCCTCCTGAAGAGCACTCAGCTTTACTTCCAAATCCGCCTCACCCTCGAATCCGGGAATCGCGGGGTACTGTTGCGGGTCATGACTGTAAATCGTAAACCGGCTGTCCGAACCGGTCAGATACACGGCTGATTCGGTGGCCTCCAGCGTGGTCACTTCATCGAAACTTTCCCGGACGATCGAGAACAATTTATCCGCAGGCACCACAATATCCCCTGCTTCGTCTATGTCCACCTGAGAAACCAAACAGGTGATCCCCGCTTCCAGATCCGTTGCGCTGATTCGCACGGCATCTTTTTCCGTAGTGATTCGCAAACACTGCAAAATCGGCTTGGGCGTTCTGCTGGGGATAATCGTGGTAACCAGGTTAAGTGCTTCCTGTAAGGCCGAACGGTTAAATTTCACTTTCATAAGTGTCCTCTTTCTTGATTTTTTCGTTGGCCTTCCCTGAAGGGTGTTAGGCCGAAGTAATTCGAGCCAATACTGTACCCGAAAGGAACCCTTTTGGGAAGTGTTTTAAGGGCTTTAAATAAGATTTTTAAACAAAAGGAATAATACAAAAGCGCATATTCTACAGAAAGAAAGATAGATTAATATAATAAATAAAAGAAATAAATATTAGTATTTGGCATATGGTCGGTGGAATTGTGAGTTTTCTGTGGCCCGGATTCGTAACTATACAAAAACACTGTAGTTAAGGAGAGGGTCCTCTCTAATTTTCGTGTGGAGAAGCTGTGAGGGGATTAGATAGGATGTCTGTTACATTTGTGGAAATTCACAGGGCAATCTTTATGTTGACTAAACTCACAGGGAGGTACTGACATCTCTCACAAGGTAACTCACAGGTTGTCAACGCGGTAGATTATGGGGTGCAGTGGGTTTTCAGAATTTTTTTATCATCAACGCGTTGCTCCCGACGATAATTTATACGAGATTTCCCCCATTTTAAACGAACCCTGAAACCAAAGGGAGACCGGTATATTCTGCCGATAGGTAGATTGTACCTGTACTCTTATTTTGTGAAATTGCCAACAGGAAGTAATGAAATTGTAGGAGAAAAAGGCAAAAGTGACAAAAACGCTGAATAAACCGTGTTCAGCTCTTAATCTTATCCAAAAAATAGGTGACTGTCTCAATCCTGTTCAGCACTCATTTTGCTTAGTTTTGGCGCCTCAAAAAAACTTTAGAAACTGCCTATTTTAACCTTGCGCGCGGGTTGACACTGCGTTTTAATCACAATCATGAGTGGCAAACACAAGAAAATCAAGGAAGAACAGCTTCGGGGCTTCAGGTATTTTAAGGCCATCGCCGGGATGCTCGAATCCCTTCACAAAGCTGGTTGTCAACGGGACAAAGCGGGCAATCGGTTCCTGCATATGGATCAGTATATGTTCAATCCTATCTTGGCACAGTTTCCTGCCGTATATTAGGACCTTCATTTAGAGAATTACATCATCTTTTCCACCTAACTTCAAAAGAAGCAAAGACTGCAGGCATCTCTCCCAGGGACCTACGAAAGGAATT